>CAJBMJ010000484.1 GCA_903954045.1 uncultured beta proteobacterium
GGTATGGGCAAAAAGGGAAGGCAAGACCCGTCCGACATCCGCTCGACTGGCATGGCGATGCCTGAAAGCGTTTCTGGCGTGGTGCGCTGAGCAACCTGAATATGCTCCAGCTTTGGCCGGCACGAACCCAGCAAAGACAAAGAAGGCCCGCGAGGCACTGGGCAGGGCTGGAGTTAAACAAGATGCATTGATGCGCGAGCAGTTACCCGCGTGGTTTGCTGCCGTACAGGCACTTGGAAATCCAACGATTGCGGCCTATATGCAAACCCTACTGCTCACCGGAGCCAGGCCGGGAGAGGTGCTGGCGCTGCAATGGAGTGACATCAACACCCAGTGGCGTGGACTGACTATCCGAGACAAGGTAGAAGGTGAACGAGTAATTCCACTCACGCCCTATGTGTCGCAACTGCTACACGCCCTGCCCCGCCGCAATAATTGGGTGTTTGCCAGTAACCAGAGAGGTGGCGTGAAGACAGTCGGGACAATTGCAAGACCCAGCACGTCACTAACCAGAATTGCTGCCGTAGTGGGCATCGAGTTGCTGACCCTTCATGGACTGCGCCGTTCGTTCAAGAGCCTCACCGAGTGGCTAGAGATACCCGCTGGCGTAGTTGCGCAACTGATGGGCCACAAACCTAGTGCGACCGCGGAGAAGCACTACACCGTTCGCCCGCTGGACTTGCTGCGCCTACACCATGAAAAGATTGAAGCATGGATATTGGAGCAGGCAGGAATTGTGTTTGACGCCAAGGCCGCAGCTGGCGCGCTGCGCGTGGTGGCAACTTAAATTGCAAAGCATAACGCTACACGATACAATCCAACATGATTAAGTCTTTCGGTCATAAAGGACTTCAGGCATTCTTTCAGCGTGGCACAAAAGCAGGCATCCGGCCTGACCATGCGCCCAAGCTGGCACGCTTACTGGGGCGCTTGGATGTGGCTACTGGTGCGCCAGACATGAATGTGCCTGGCTGGAAGTTGCACCCACTGACGGACGACCTAAAAGGCCATTGGGCCGTTTCGGTCAATGGAAATTGGCGAATAACTTTCACCTTTGACGGCACAGACGCTGTGCTGGTTGATTACATTGATTACCACTAGGAGCGACGCTATGACCCGCATGCACAACCCACCACACCCCGGCCTGACGCTGCGTGATGACGTACTGCCTGCGTTGGGGCTAGGTGTAACCCATGCCGCTGAACAACTGGGCGTGTCGCGTGTTGCGTTGTCGCGTGTGTTGAATGGCCGCGCTGCCATTTCACCCGATATGGCTCTGCGTATTGAGGCGTGGCTAGGTGTAGAGCGTGGTGGCAATGCGCGAGTCTGGATGGCAGAACAAAGTGCCTATGACATATGGCAAGCACAGCTTCGATTCAAAGCTAAACCGATGCGCGTTCAACCCGCGCCAGTCATGGTCGCCTAAATTGTTGTCGCTGCAGGTAGACCCGATTCGAAACCGGATTGAAAAGCCAGTCCTCCCATGGCTTACTGGGGCTCTTTGGTTGGGAGTTGCAGTGGAGATGAAATGGCTAACGTAACGGGCGTAAATGTTGACGGTAGAGCGATAAAGAATGAACTGCTGATCTCCCTCTGTGACAAGGTTAATCTACCGTTGATTAAGTTGCCCCGAGACCTGCAAGCAGTGGTGAGAAAGTACATTCCACTTTGGTCATCCATGACCGCGGGTGAACGGGCCACCAAAATCCGACATATTGATAAACAGCGCGAGGTTAAGTTGCGCATCAAATTCAGCCGTGCTGAAAAGGCATCAGCGCTTGCCCAAGATTCTCCTGAGTACGAACGATGGCTTGAGATATACCGCCGAATCAGCGCCAAAGAGAGGGAGTTATTGACTGAGAAGGGGTTTGCTTCAGATAAGTCTAGCGAGGCAAAAAGCCGGCACGTAAACTTGCAACGACTGAGCAGCGAGCTTGAGGAGCTGAAGCGTGAGCGTGACGCAATGCCAACAGCGCAGAAACCCACATCTATCCTCAGGGTCAATGGCCATGAATGGCAAAAAAAGGCTCAAGACCGGGCCCTTGAAATCATTGAGCGCCAGCGTGAAAAAGATCTTTATCCGAGCCAGATCGATATTGCCGACGAAATAGCCAAAGAATTTAGAAGGCCTGGCGTTGAGATTGTGGGGGCTGATGGGAAGCCGTTGTCTGGCGCTTACATCAAACGCCATGCCCTCCGTGGAATATCGAGCGCCAAAGGCAAGCAACTATCAACACGGACTGGACGGGGCAAATAAGGCAATAAGTTTCGGGGCAACATTTGCCCCGCGAAAGCTAGCATTCATGCGGGTTGCAGCTTGATTGAGAGGCTTGGAGGGCAACCTGTGCCCCGCAAATGGTATGCACCATACCTAGCCTGTGCTGCCGGGTTGAAAGTGCAAGCCGATGACACCCGCATCAATCAGCATCCAAGCGATGCGCGAGGCAACTGCCCCGCAAAAGTTCACCGCGCAATACCTGCCGCTTGAACAAGTCACCCGTCCAAACCTTAAAACCGACGAAGCTGCGTTCTACCTGAACCGCCGCCCGCAAACCCTCCGTGTCTGGGCTTGTTTAGAGAATGGCCCGCTTCGTCCGAAACGCATAGGTGGCCTGCTTGCCTGGAATACCGCTGAAGTCAAGGCATTGGCCGGGGTGACAGCATGATGTTGAACCGCGCAGACCGTCGTGCGACGGCAAAGCTGTTACGCAGCAAGACCACAAATGGCACCAAACAGAATGCCAACACCCGCTGGTTGGCGAGTCAAGGCCACAGTGATGTGCTGATTCAAATGAGCGTTGACGCCATAAGCGAACACGGCATGCCGCCCACAGATGCCGATGTCGCAGCCGCCCATGAAGCTGGCCACGTCATAGTCGGTCTGGCCATGGGTGGGAGATTCTGTGAAGCGTACATCGTGCCGAACCAAGGCCGGTGGGAAGGATATTCAAGTGTCAACATCCCCGGGGTCAACTCAGTGGAAAACTGCAACGCTCTCACCGACCCACGCCGAGGGTGGCTGCTTGGCCTTCAACGTGCCGGCGGCATTCATGGGGAAATCATCATCGGTCGCTACCACCCTGCCAGCAGCATTGACGAAGCATTTGTGATGACCAGCTTGGTCCACGGGCTTAGTCGTCTGTATGGAGTACCTATTGAAGTGGTCGGTACAACCTTGACCATCGTCACTACGCACATCATCAAAGCGAACAGAAACGCATTTGAAGTGGTTCGATCCACGTTGCTCACCAAGAGGGTCTTGACTTTGTCAGAGGTGAAAGACTTGCCGATTGCTCAATTCGATCACGATGCATTGATCCCTGGATGGCTCGTGAAGCCAAAGACCTTATCCAACAAAACTACAGCAGATGAGTCAACTGTCCTGGGAGCAACTATATGAAGAAAGAAACCGAACAAATGGCACAAACGCTCTTCGCTCAGTGCCGTAAGGCAGCTCCTGGGCAGGGGCCTTCAGGAGCTCGGGACGTAATCTGCGTGGTGTTTGACCTGAAGAAACCGCTGGGAAAGAAGTTCTCGATCGATGAAGCTGGCAACGTCAAGAAGGAATCAGCGGTGTCTACTTCCTTTGCTGCAGCCATGCAGTTTTATGTACCCAGCCACGAAGTCCTAGCCAAGCTACTGCGAATTGTTGGCGAATGTACGCACGCGGCAATCGTCAATGCAGTATTTCCAGCAGTGCCCATCGCGGCTGAATTTCGCATCGGGTCGCGTCGGCAGATAAAGCGGTTGCTGGGCGACAGCCTGGATGTGGATGGCGTTCACCAATACGAAAAGATGGTTCTGCTGGCCAGAGTAAAGGAGCAAACAAAAAGCAGCACATGGCAGCTACTCGATCGGGATGTGGATACATACACGCCGGCAGAGTTTGCATCCCCGGACTATGCGAGTTGGCTGAATCATGGTGCAAAGCTTCTGGTAGGCCTAGACAAGGTGTCTCGGGTGGTGGTGCCAAGCTCTAGTTCCCGAGTGCTGGACGCACATGGCATAGTAATTGGCCAGAGCAATGGGCATACCTGGATAAAGGTGGCCGATGCAGACGACGTGGAACGGACGCGGGCGGCGATCACGGCCCGTGCCATTGTGAGCAACATGGCTTGGCTTAAGCCAAGGTTTTCTCGCATAACAGGCAAGCAACTTAATGGACGCGGCATCTACTGCACCGTGATAGATGCAGCCGTATGGTCACGGGGCAGATTGATATTCGATGGGTGCCCCATGGTTACTGGTGAACTCAGCGTGGAACCACTGAGACTGCAAGTCCACAAGGGTGAGGTCGATACACTGGATACACAGGCCAGCGCCATCGACGCCGTGAAGACGTTCAAAGCGTCAAAAGCCAAAGGTTCACCAGTGCGTGTCCGCGTGGATGGCGAGGGTGGCTGCTCCATCACTATGGACAACCTGGACATGACCACTGTCATTGAAACATCCGATGGTGAAATTACGACTATTGCCCAACTGTGCGCAACGGCAGACAACGAGGCAAAAGTGCGATGCCAAGCGCCGTTTCGCAGCAGCGAGTCCATGGCAGCGTTCTTCGCGCTGGACCGGTCAGGTCAGCCGTTTGTGTTTGATGTTGGTACTGGAGTAAAGCACATACTGCCAATGCGCAAGCTGCAGGGCTGGGATAAGGCTTTGCAAAACTTCTATTTCTGCGTTAAGGGGCGCATTGGGCATCTGCTGGAAGACAAGGAATTGGCAGAGCTATGTATCGACGAAACCGCACTGGTGCAAATCATCAACAGTATTTGCTGGGAATCTGACAAATCGAAGTTGGCGGTGCTCAACGATCACGACGCATCAATCAAGTTGACCCCACTTGATTTCGCCAAGTTCGGTATGCGCAAAATTCACGACGGTGGCTGGATTGACTATGCAATGCTAAGGGAGCATTTTGAAAAGATTGATGCCGAGGCAAAAGCTGGGGGTAAGCTGGGCGATCCGCCATCGGTCGCGCTCCGCGGAATACTCGCAGCATACGAAACTGAATCGTTGATTCAGGAAGCAAAGGTCTATCGACAGATCAATGCGAGAGTGGTGTCCGTGGATATGTTCGCCAAGCGTGCCTCGATGGAACTGGTTGGTGATGTTCAGCACCTCACGCTGACCTTCCGGCCCTTACGAACTTCCTATAGTTGCACTCCTTCGCAATTCAAGGAAGTTGTGGCCGATTACAAGGTCTATTGGCCACTATTCGATGAGTGGCTGGAAGTGCTCACCGCAGCGAGGTTTGCTCCTGATCGTCGCAAGGCATTTCAGTGGCTACTGGCGCCACCCTCATGGGGCAAAGGTTTCTTGATGGCTGCACTGCAGGAACATAGACTTGTCTTCAATGTATCTGTGAAGGAGGTTGAGGCCATCATGGAAGGAAAACCGGCAGCGTTGTCGCTGGGAGATTGCCTATACGCGTGGGTCATGCATACGGACGAATGGAAAGCTGCGAGCCGAGAAATCAAGCAACTGAACACTGCCATAGAGATTGCGCCCAAGAATCAACTCCGGGTGCGAGTTCAGCTTTTCACCAAGATTTTCGCAAGCGCGGAAAACGTTCGCAGCCTGATTGAGCAAGGTGTGGAGAAGCAGTTCGCTGAGCGATTTTCCCTGGTGCAACCAGTGGCACCTGGCGTAGAGGTCAACTCACTGGAGTATCGGGATACCTTTCAACGCTATGGGAAAGCCATGTACTTCGATGCCATTACGGCATACATCGGTTTACGGCTCACTGAGAATGTTGCGCGCTACCGAAGTCTGGAGCGTTCAGGAGCAGCGATTCAAGCTGACTTGGTGGTTAACAAGTTCCACGCGAAGTATGGGTTGGCGCAGAGTTTTGCAAGTCTTGACGACATGGTGATCGAGGTCGCTGACGGCCTGAAGGCGGTAGTTTCAAAATACGTGAATACCATGAACTCTATGACTTTCATCAGCGAATACTCATGGGGAGGAATGGCGGGCATCAGCAAACAATTGCGAGAGCGACTCGACTCATGCACCTGGGGATTTGTCGGCGCTGGAGATGGGAATCGCCGTCTTGCGCTAGTAGCTAAAGCTCCAAATGCACTTCTGACGGCGTATCTTGAGTCGGTCGGCTATGAGAGGTCTGTATTGTTAAAGTTGGGCTACAAAACGGAACAGATTCTCGCTTTGGTAACGGACACAGACCTTGATCGAAACGAGAAGGTCCGAATATATACAGGCCCGAACAAAGGCTTTCGCGGGGATGGTTCATCCCTCAAGGCCGAATTCAGGGGGTGTGTTATCTGGGTCGCCAAATGAAGTCGCTGCCCAAACTGCCCATTGGTGCCCGGACCATGTGGGACAGTCAAAACCCGCATGGATAGGGCCTCTGCCCCTTACTGTCCCAACTGTCCTACTCTTTTCTAACTTTTTGAAAATGAAGAGTATGAGAGTGAGTATTGGAAAGTCTACAGTTAAGCCAAACACTGGGACAGTAGGGCAGTTGACCGCAAACCCTTTATCCATGAGGGTTTTCACCGCCCAAGCCGTTGGGACAGTTATGGGCACGGATGGGTAGTCGTCCTTTTGAGTTCGGCTTTGCGGAGCGAACACGACAACAGAGGCTGGTGCGTTGCCAGCACCTACATATATGCCGTTGCTGCCAAAAACCAATGCGGCCGCTACCATGGCCACATTGTTCTTTTGCATTTGCAAAACACAGGGTTGCGCTACAGATACAAGCAAAATCCTGCAAATCAAAGTATTGGAGATTTCGATGACCAACGGATGGACAGATGAGCGCAGAGCCCGTCAGGCTGAACTTATTCGTAGTTGGAAACCCTGGATCCAATCCACTGGTCCCCGTACGCAGGAAGGTAAAGCCAAGGTATCACGCAATGCCTATTCCGGCGCCACATGGCTCAGGATTCGGCAATTGAGCGTTAAGGTCACAAGACTCATTCGGGAAATGAAGGCTGCGGGGCAGTGGCCGCCGAAACTCTCCTAGCTATTGCGCGGCGACCACGCGTTGCACAACAGATGTGCCGCAACCGATAGTTTTCGCAATCTTGAGGATTCCGTGCCCCTTTGCACGTAGAGCCCGTATTTGTCGCTCTGTAGCAGCAGAGGCTGCTGGACGGCCGATTGCCTTGCCTGTCTTGGTTCCATGTGTCCTGGCGCGATCTAGCCCCGCCTTGACACGCTCCCTGATCATGCTGCGCTCAAACTCAGCAAACACCCCCATCATTTGAAACATGGCCTTGCCAGCAGGCGTGGTGGTGTTGATGCCTTGCTGATGAAGGTAGAGGTCAATGCCAGTGCTGTGCAATTCCTGCAACAGGGTAACCAGATCGATGAGGGAGCGTCCCAGTCGATCCACCGACCAGGCGGCCACCACGTCGAACTCCTTGCGAGCGACCCCTTTGAGCAGGGTATCAAGCTGAGGACGATCGGCACGCCCCTTGGCACCACTGACGCCTTGATCCACGAACTCGCTCACCACTGACCAACCAAGACGCTTGGCAGCGGATCGCAACTTGATGAGCTGATTCTCCGTAGTTTGGTCGTCGGTTGAAACTCGGGCGTACAGGGCAGCGCGTACTTTTGGCATATATGCATCCTTGGGAGGGAACTACTATACGCCTACCTACTGGTTTAGGTATATACAAAATGCCAGGATTCTTCAGAGGAGAACGCATTGCATTTTGCTTATGGGGTTTCCGTATGGCCTGGAGGTGTACACCGGAACATAGTTGCCTTGTGGGGACAATCAAGGCCACCCTAACGCCAGGAAAGAGGGGGGGGCCAGTGTGAAATCTGGCCGGTCAAAACGAATCGGGGCTAGGGCTGGGCCCGAAAGGTGATTTATGGGTTCCCTTAAATTTACAGGGCAAGCACTCACAGGCTCAGGGATTTAAAGCCTATTGCTGAGCTAGCACTTGCACGCGGTTTGCGTGTTGCCCAAGGTTACAAGCTGCAAAAACTTGTCACACCCACTGGCGTTCGCTGAGTCAAACGAATTGCGCGCGCCGAACCGGTCGGCCACATCTACAAAAAGACTTTTCCACTGTCCCTAGCGCAGTCTATGATGCTACCGCGGCGTAACGGTAAATCCCTGACTGGCATTGGGGGGGGTTCCAATACGGAAACTGTAGTGATTGGGTCCGTCTTGCCACCAACCCGCAGTAGTTCCCGGCGGCACTGTACCCAAAGTCAAATCCGGCGTTAGCACAAACTGCTGTCCGTTTATCAGCGTCAGCAAGGCAGTACCATCGGTTTGGATGAGGATGTACCCGCCGACCGCTTGTAATACCTGACTTCCCAAAGTATCGGGATCAAGGAATGCCGGATACAAAATCTGGACGCGGCCGGCACTGTCAGTAAAGCGCAGGAGACCATCCGGACCTGTAGTCAAGCTAGGCGCTCCGGGCGTGCCTTGAGTTACCTGATAGCTCGGGCGACCCACATAAATAATCGAGCCAACCTGAACCGTGATCACGCCATGTTCGTTGACCTGAGCCGTGAGCCCACTGCCGTTCAAGAAGCCTCCAAACTCACTCAAGCTGTACATCGCTGGTATCGTCAGGAAAGTTCCACAGTCGGTAACAACACTCAATGGATTGGTGTTGCGCAAATAAATCCCTTGCCCTTGACCCGGGCCATAGGTGGTGCTGGTGCTGGCGCCGATCGGGTAGAAAGAAATGATGTTGGTGGACCGCATTAGATTTGCACTACCGTCAGCACCCTGGCCCTGGTACAACCACCCTGCTCCGAGTAGGGCACTCAGGGTAGATGCCAGACAACCCGTCATAGTCGGACCAGCCCCCTGGACAAGGTTGAGGACCGTGAGCCGATTGCTGCCGAACCCGGGGAATAGTGTCAGCGAAGTGAATGGGGGAATGAGCGGCTCTTCGGGCACAACCGGGTCAACGTTGGCGGCAGCTACATAAGCTATTGTTCCGCAACCGGCCATCACCTGAAAAGACGCACTGGCCGAAACGCCGGCGATGCTGGCACCAATACACCCATTCATGCTGTAACTTGCCGATGCCGACGCTCCACCAGAAGTGTCTATCGTCGCGTCAAGCAACTGAAATGAGGCGCTTGAGCCAGCTTGCACCAAAGACGTAAGGAATAGCCCGGCCAAGATGGCGATCCATCTCGTTTTAATCATCCCACCATTGAGTATTGGCACGGTCATTGTCCTGAGAATTGAACACCAGTAATGAAAGATGCTTTAGCGAAGCAGTGATTCGTCATGAAGCTTCATTCATAGGTTTAAGGTCAAGGAATTCCTTGAGCTCCCGTAGCTCCAGTATCTCCTGCAGGACCTGTAGGTCCTGTGACTCCAATCCCCATGGGTCCGGCTTCTCCCGTCGCTCCGGTATCTCCAATGGCTCCTGTAGAGCCACTTGGACCGGTCGGGCCCGTCATGCCCGTGGGCCCTTGCACTCCAGTTGCTCCCGTCGATCCAGTGCCAGTTGGCCCTGTGGGCCCCGTCACCCCTATAGACCCAGGTCCGGTTGGTCCTGTGGCACCTGATCCGGCTGCACCGGTAGGACCCACTGCACCCGTTGATCCACTGGGCCCGGTCGGGCCCGCAATTGAAGCAATGGCCCAGGGTGCGCTGACAATTCTGACATTGGGTGACAAAAGCTCGCCCGCCACAGTCACCTCAAGATGCCGTACTGGCCCAAATGAATCAACCGGATTTCCCTGAAAGAGGGAAGCCGAGAGGGGCGAAACCGACCCCAGCAATACAGTGAACACGCCATTTGTAACGGTTACAGACTGGGTTTCTGACCAAGGCGATGCAAGGGGGTTGCCGGAACCATCCACGATGCGAAACGCCATGCTGAACGTGCCGCTGCGTGCCACTCCCGCGGCATTGCCCAGGCGGCCCTGATAGTTCAACAGCATTGGAGCACTTTGACTCCAGGCGCTAAACGCAGTGCCTAACCAAGTGACTGACACGGTGCGGACAAAGGTTCTGCCTAGAAAATCGCGCCGTGATTGACTCATGTCTTCTCCAATAAATCTGGTTGCCTTTTCA
>CAJBMJ010000485.1 GCA_903954045.1 uncultured beta proteobacterium
CGGCAGTGCAGTGAGCCAGACCGTCACTGCCATGAAACAGATTGCCGCCAAGATCGGCATCGTCGACGACATTGCCTACCAGACCAACCTGCTGGCCTTGAACGCCGCCATTGAAGCCGCAAGGGCAGGAGAACACGGCAAAGGATTTGCGGTGGTAGCAGCCGAGGTCAGAAAACTCGCAGAACGCAGCCAGGAAGCGGCCAAAGAAATTGGGGAACTTGCAGGCAACAGCGTAACCACTGCCGAGCGCGCGGGCAAGCTGCTCGACGAGATCGTTCCCAGCATCCAGAAGACCAGCGAGCTGGTACAAGAGATTGCAGCGGCCAGTGCAGAGCAAAGCGAATCGGTGGTTCAAATTGGCGGAGCCATGGGCCAACTCTCCAAGGCCACGCAACAAAACGCAAGTGCATCAGAAGAGCTCGCTGCCACCAGCGAAGAGCTCTCGGGCCAGGCCGAGCAGCTGCAGCAAACCGTGGCGTTCTTCAACCTGGGTGGAGAGGCGCCCAAGGTGCGTAACCGCCATGAATCGGGCAACGACCGCCGTGCCACTGCCCCTCGCTTGGCGGCGGCAGTGGTCCCTGCGCAGGTTCGAAGTGGCAGCAGCAATTTCAAACCTTACTGAGGTGAAACACCATGCACATTGAAAACGTGCCTATCACCAACGGTCCCGTGGACCATGGCCCGGCGATGCAGTATCTGACCTACAGCCTGGGCGATGAAGTCTTTGCCATGGACATTCGAGCCGTTCGGGAAATCATCCAGTATGGTGCAATGACTGCGGTTCCTCTGATGCCTGAATTCGTGCGGGGTGTGATCAACCTCCGTGGGCAAGTCGTACCGGTCATCGATTTACAGTCACGGTTGGGCCGGGCAAAAGCGCAGGTCGGGAAGAAGACCTGCATCATTATTTTTGATGCCAGCGGGAACGGCGAAAAGGTGGAACTCGGCCTGATGGTGGATGCTGTCAGCGAAGTCATTGAAATACCGAACTCGCATATCGAGTCGGCGCCTCAGTTTGGTGCCTCCATCCGCAGGGAATTTATCCACGGCATGGGTAAGGTGGACGGTGAATTCATTGTGATTCTGGAGCCGGATCGGGCCCTGGACATCGAAGACATGGCCATGCTTGCAGAGCAAGCGCAAACCGTGTAGCAACCAGGGTTTGACATGAACCTATCCATTCGCACGCGCATCCTGATGGGGTTTGCGCTGCCCATCGTCCTGTTCATTGGATTTACGATTTGGTTAAGTGGGCAGTTGTCAGATGTCAAGAGCAACATGACGCAGGTGTCTGAGGAAAGCGTTCCCTATGCTCTTCTCGCTACCAGCATCGACAAAAACGTGGTGCAAATCCAGCAGTTCTTGTCAGATGTATCTGCCACCCGGGGCAAAGATGGCCTAGACGATGGATTTGCAAAAGCCAAGGAAAATCTGGATGCCCTGAATGCGTCTCTCAGCAAGTTTGAGAAGCACTTTTCCGATGTGGGTGACAAGGCCTCGTTCAAGGCTACCCAGGACATTCGCGGAAAAGTAGCCAAGTATTTCGAGACCGGCCAGACCATGGCCAAAACTTATGTGGCTTCGGGCCCCGATGCCGGAAATAAGTTGATGGGGGAGTTTGATGGCGCCAGTGAAGACCTGCAAAAGTCACTGGAGCCCTTCGTCAAGGCACAAATTGCGCACATGCAAAGTGACGTGGGTGCCAACATTGCCAAAGCAGATCAAATTTCCCAGACCGCAATGACCATCATTGGCGTTGCTATAGCGTTGGCGCTGCTGATCGCCTGGCTTGTTACTTCCAGTATCACGCGGCCCTTGGCCAAAGCTCTGGAGGTTGCCGATTTGGTGTCCCATGGAAAACTGGAAACTACCATTGAAGCAGACGCGAGCGAGATAGGCCAATTGCTGGCTCCGCTCGCCAAAATGAAAGACACCTTGCTGCAGTTTGAAGCAGCCCAGGCAGATATGGCAAAGCAGCATGCATTGGGCATGCTGGAGCATGAAATGCCGGTAGCGCAGCTCGAAGGGACTTACCGTGTGATGGGCGAGTCCATCAATAGGCTGGTTCGCTCCCATATCAATGACACCATGAACGTGGTCAATCTTGTCAAGGACTATTCGGCAGGAAATCTCGATCGGGCCATGGACCGTCTTCCAGGTCAGAAAGCGCGTATCAGCGAAGCACTGGATGGAGTGCAACACTCCTTGCGCAAGGCCGCTGATGCAGCCGTTGTCAATGAGCGGGTCGTGCAGGCCCTCAACAAGACACGGGCCAACGTCATGATCGCCGATGCCAACTTTGACATCATATTTATGAATACGGCCGTTCAAGCCATGATGCAGCGCAATGAGTCGGAGTTGCGCAAAGAACTGCCGCAGTTTGACTCCAGCCGCCTTGTGGGGCAGAACATAGACCTGTTTCACAAGAACCCAGCCCACCAGCGGCATATGCTGACATCGCTTTCCTCCACATTGGACACCCAGATCAAGGTGGGAAGTCTGTACTTTGCCCTGACGGCCAACCCGATAGTGGATGCGCAGGGGCACCGACTCGGAACGGTGGTGGAATGGGTTGACCGGACGCAAGCTGTCTCTGTTGAAAAGGAAGTGGCTGCAGCCGTGGAAGCTGCCTCACGAGGCGACTTCAGCAATCGCCTGTCGACCGAGGGCAAGACCGATTTCTTTGCGACCTTGTCTGGCGGCATGAACCAGCTCATGGAAACCAGCGAGCAGGGGCTCTCTGACGTGGCAGATTTGTTGGCGGCATTTGCCAAAGGTGATCTGACCTTCCGTATTGAGCGCGATTACGAGGGGCTTTTTGGGCAAGTCAAAGATAGTGCCAATGCCACAGCAGAAAACCTGACCAAGGTTCTGGGCGAGGTGAGAGCTGCTGCAGATGCTTTGACCGGTGCTGCCGGTCAGGTAAGCGCCACAGCCACATCCTTGTCGCAGGCTGCCAGCGAACAAGCGGCCAGCGTAGAAGAAACCAGCAGCCAGATCGACGTGATGTCGGCCTCCATCAGCCAAAACAGCGACAACGCCAAAGTAACCGATGGCATGGCCACCAAAGCAAGCAAAGAAGCCACCGATGGCGGCAGTGCAGTGAGCCAGACCGTCACCGCCATGAAACAGATTGCCGCCAAGATCGGCATCGTCGACGACATTGCCTACCAGACCAACCTGCTGGCCCTGAATGCTGCCATTGAAGCCGCAAGGGCAGGAGAACACGGCAAAGGATTTGCCGTGGTAGCAGCCGAGGTCAGAAAACTCGCCGAACGCAGCCAGGAAGCGGCCAAAGAAATTGGAGAACTTGCAGGCAACAGCGTAACCACTGCCGAGCGCGCGGGCAAGCTGCTCGACGAGATTGTTCCCAGCATCCAGAAGACCAGTGAGCTGGTACAAGAGATTGCAGCAGCCAGCGCAGAGCAAAGCGAATCGGTGGTGCAGATTGGAGGAGCCATGGGCCAACTCTCCAAGGCCACGCAACAAAACGCGAGTGCTTCAGAAGAGCTTGCGGCCACCAGTGAAGAACTCTCTGCGCAGGCTGAGCAGTTGCAACAAAGCATTGCATTCTTTAAAACAGGCGATGATGCAAGACCGCCCACGGGGCAACGTGCGCTAACCCGGGAGCGCAAAAGTTCGGTTCCTCGGCTGCAGCAAAGTGCGAGCGTCAGTCCGGCACGCAGCGGCAGCAATTTCAAGCCTTATTAATACTCAAAAAGCCCAAGGTAAAGGTATGAAGTACAACATTGAGCCAACCCAGCAAGAACGGGTGATGCGGGAGGATGACTTCCTCGTCTCCAAAACAGATTTGAAGGGCCGAATCACCTACGGCAACCGAATATTTATCGAGTTTTCTGGCTTTGGCGAGCATGAGCTCTTGGGCGCTCAGCACAACATTGTTCGTCACCCGGATATGCCGCGGGGCGTGTTCAAGTTTCTGTGGGACACCATAGCGGCAAAACAGGAATGCTTCGCCTATGTTAAGAATATGTCCAAAGACGGTGCTTACTATTGGGTGTTTGCCAATGTCACGCCATCCCTGAACGCACAGGGACAAATTGAAGGCTATTTCTCGGTTCGCCGCAAACCCCGTGCCGAAGCGATTGCGGTGGTGGCGCCCCTGTACGAAAAAATGTTGGAAGTGGAGCGCAAGGCGGGTCCCAAAGATGCTTGTGACGCATCCATTGCCTTGCTGACCAGTGTGCTTGCCGAAAAAGGTGTGAGTTATGAAACGTTCATTCTTTCAATCTGATTTTGGCCGCCTCGGCGCGGTCTTTCTGGCGCTGCTGATCGGCGGAGCTTTGCTGCAAGTCGTGTGGCTCAATGTCAGCGTGGTTTCGCTCCTGCTTTTGCTCCCCGCCTTGATCGTGCTGATTTTCTGGATGAGCGGTCTGGCTAGGCAGGCGCGCCTGCTGGGCGACATCAGCGAAGTGACCAACGAGGTGGCGCATGGAAAACTGGGACGACGCCTCACTGGTGTACCGCAAAGTGGAGAGCTGAAGGATTTGTGTTGGGACATGAATGACATGCTCGATCAGCTTGAGGCGTGCTTCAGGGACCAGGGCACCGCATTGAAAGCCGCCGCCCAAGGAAACTATTTGCGCAAAGCGCAGTCCGGCGGTTTGCGCGGTAGTTTTCAGGAATCGCTGGCAGATACCAATATTTCCCTGTGCAGCATGGAAGAAAAGGCATTGCAGGAAATGCGCAGCGCCGAGGAAAAATTGCGGACACAGGAGCGTGAACAAATGGTGGCCAGCGAAAACCTGCGCATCAAAATCGCGCTGGACAGCTTGCCGGAGTGCGTGACCGTATCTAACGCAGATGCTTTGTTTGTGCACGCCACCCCCGCAGCGCAACAACTGCTCTCGTTGCTTGTGGGCAGGACGTTTGATCCTGTGCAGTTCTATGGCAACAAGCTCAGCAGTTTGTTGCGCGATCCGGAGACACGAACCAAATTTGATCATGCCGTTGTTTCCGGAGAGTCAGTGGATATTGAAATGGAAGGTCGCCAGATTCGTCTATTGGCCAAGCTCATTTTGGACGGGAACGGAAACCGGCTGGGGCGGGTGACCCACTGGATGGATCGGACCGCAGAAATCGAGTCTGAGCGTGAAATTGCCCAAATGGTCAATGCGGCTGGATCAGGCGACTTTGGCCAGCGTTTGAACGTGGGCAGTAAGACGGGGTTCTTCGCTTCCATGTCCTCGGGCATGAACGAGTTGATGGACACCACCGAGCAAGGCCTGACCGACGTGGCCAATTTGCTGGGCGCATTCGCAGCAGGTGATCTGACGCAGCGCATAGAGCGGGATTACGAGGGCCTGTTTGGTCAGGTCAAAGACAGTGCCAACTCCACGGCCAACAGCCTGGCCCGTGTCTTGGGTGAAGTGCGTGCGGCAACCGATGCCCTGACCGGTGCTGCCAGCCAGGTAAGCGCCACAGCCACATCCTTGTCGCAGGCTGCCAGCGAACAAGCGGCCAGCGTAGAAGAAACCAGCAGCCAGATCGACGTGATGTCTGCCTCCATCAGCCAAAACAGCGACAACGCCAAAGTAACCGATGGCATGGCCACCAAAGCCAGCAAAGAAGCCACCGATGGCGGCAGTGCAGTGAGCCAGACCGTCACTGCCATGAAACAGATTGCCGCCAAGATCGGCATC
>CAJBMJ010000486.1 GCA_903954045.1 uncultured beta proteobacterium
GGTCGCGATGAAGGCTGCAGGCTGGTGCAGGCCTTTGCGAGGGACTCCATGCTGGTTAAGGCGCTACAAGCGTCGGCAAGGGGCTCTGCTATGGCCAGCAACTCCTCCAGCAAACAACCAAAGGCACGGACTTCCAGCGCCTGCAGTGCCCTGCTGAGCGGTTCCTGCGGCCCTGGCGTCAGCGTGGCGGCGCCGAAGTCACTCAGCAGAGCCTTGCCGCTAACGGGACTCCACAGAATATTGTGGGCATACAAGTCGCCATGCATGACTCCTCGTTGATGCAAGTGCGCTACCGCGCCTGCTATCTGCTCGGCCAATTGAAGCGCCATGGACACCGTCATTTGCATTTGGGGCGGATACACATCACGGGTGCAAGTATCCAGGCTGGGTGGCCCAGCAAGGTTGATGTAGTCCGACGCAATGACTGGAAGCAACAAGCCTCTGGCGCCCTGTGGGTGAGCAACCAACTCCCCGCTGGGGGTGCACAAAACCGGATGTTCCCCAGCGGCCAGGCTGGCTGCAAGCTCATGTTCAGGCAGACCGTCGCTGGTCATTTCTCCCTTGAACAGTTTAAGGGCCAGGCCCTTCGGGTGACTGGCGTGGTGCACTCTGTAAATGTGGCCGGATGCGCCTTCGCCCAGGAGCGCATCGATTTGCAGATCGCTCCATCGCACCGGATTCAGAGGGGGAGATGGCACACGCTTCCAACCAAAAGGATTTCCAGCCAGCGCCAGCCAGCTCAGCCTGGGAAGCGCTGTGAGCCAACCCGGCACAGTCACCAATTGATTGGCAGACAAACGCAATAGTTCAAGGTGTTGGCCCTGTGCCATGCTCTCGGGCAATTGACGCAGCCGGTTGCCTGCGAGCATCAGTTTCTGCAGGGCAGCCCTGTCTCCCAATTCAGTGGGCAGTTTTGACACTGCGTTATCGGTAAGGATAAGCCAGCGCAGCTGAGGCGGCAGAGCATCGCCCGGCACCTCGGCAATACTGCATGACTTGAAACCCACCACCTGCAGGGAAGCACACTCACCCAGAACATCTGGCAACCGGGTAAACGGATTGCCTGAACAGAATAGAACCTTAAGCCGGTGCAATCTCGTGATATCCGACGGCAGACTGCCGAGCTGGTTACCCGAAAGATTGAGCACCTCCAGCGAGTCAGCCAGGTCGTAAACCTCTGCAGGCAGGGTTTGCAGGTTAGCGCTGAGGTCCAATCGCCGTGTTCCGGCCAGTTGACCGCTGCGAAGTTGTTCCAGTGTGTGCAAAAACCGTTTCTCCCTCAAATCGGGCCCAGCGCATCCAACACGCGTCTTGCGGCATAGGCATCGTTGGCGGCGTAGATGAGCTGAGCGTCTGTCAGCCTGGGCGCGGACCAATTGCTGGTGGCGGCTTTTTTGGATTTGATGAAACGCTGCTGGAACATCACCGCCACCGCTCCCTTCACGCCCATGTCCCTGCGATAGCCACGCTCACGAAATACGGTGTTGAGCTCTAGGATATCCGCGGGCTCCACGCCCAATTTTTGGAGAATGCGTTTTCGGTCATCACCCAGGCCAAAACCTGCCTTGGCTATGCCTTTGTGGCCAAGCAAGTCAGCCGCAATGACTCGACATCCCGGGTCATGCAGTTGAAATACCCAGGCCCTGTTTTCGGTAGACAGTTGCAGAACGTGCGGGCCGTCAGACACCTCCCCCACACGAAAAGTGGGTTTGGATTCTGTATCAAATCCCCATGCTGAATGCCCCACCAGATGCATTCGTGCCACTTCGGCCTGCTCGGCCGTTTGCACCAACTCAATCCGGTCGAGCCCCAGCCGCTCAAAGGGTGGCAGAAGGGCAATGGCGTCTTTATCGGGTGTCAGGCGACTGGCTACGGAAATGTTATGCATAGGGCCGTATCATCGCCGCTTAAGGAAATCCATGAAAAAGACATTCCCACTCAGCATTGAAGGCAAGAATCCCGCACGACTGCTGGAAGCCACCAAGCATGAAATCCGCAAGTACATCAAGCGTGAGCGAGGCCGCGCGCTCCCCAAGGATGTCGACTTTTGGGACTTTGATTGCAAGTTTGGGGCAACACAAGAGCTTGCCACCCCTATTCATCTGGCCGAAGTGACGCCACAGATTGACGCTTTGGTTCAAGCCGGTGGCACCCAGTTTTATCTGGAAATTCTGGCCAAGCATGGCCACCGAAAACAACGCGCCCCGGATACCCCAGTTGAGGAATGACAGCGCCGGACTTTAGCCCCTCTGCCGAACGCAACAAGCAACCCATCCTGGAGGTTTTGCAGACGCTTTTGCCGCAGAAAGGGCATGCGCTGGAAATTGCTTCCGGCACCGGACAACATGTCGTATGGTTTGCACGGCACCTGCCACAGTGGTCCTGGCAACCTACTGACGCCCATCGTGGTGCGCTCTACAACATCGAGGCGCACATAGACGCGTCGGAGCTTGGGAACATCCATGCGCCGCTGCAACTGGATGTGCTGAAGTCGCCCTGGCCAGTAGGTTCTTCAGAAGTTAATCTGGTCCTTTGTATCAATATGCTGCACATAGCTCCCTGGGCCAGTTGTGCAGCGCTCATGCAGGGCTGTGCGAAGCACCTCGCCCCGGACGGCCAACTGGTAACCTACGGGCCTTACTTCGAAGATGGCCTAGTACCTACCGAAAGCAACATTGCCTTTCATCAAAGCCTGCTTGCGCACGACCCTTCCTGGGGCATACGCAAACGGGAAGATGTAGAGAAAGAGGCGCTAGAGGCTGGGCTGCGAATACGAAGCCGACATGCCATGCCATCGAACAACTTGCTGCTGGTATTTGGCAGGACTGCTGACAATCTGCATTCATGACCGACAGCATTCTCTTTACCGCAACCACTGAACCTGAAGGGGTTCAGGTAGATGCCCAGTCTGATCAGACACTTCTCAACTCTCTGGAGCAAGGCGGCAGCAATTGGCCCAGTTCCTGTCGCAACGGGACCTGCCGCACCTGCATTGGGCAGCTTCTCAGTGGTGACGTGCGTTACGAAGTAGAGTGGCCGGGTATCAGCTCTGAAGAACAGGCCCAGGGTTATGTATTGCCCTGTATTGCTTTTCCTTGCAGTAATGTGGTGTTGAGTCCAGGCTATTGAAACAAGTCAGGGCTTACCGGGCGTTCAACACCCCTGCTAGCAGCTCCGGCAAACGGTCCGCATCCATTTTGAAACCACAGGCCTGCTCGTGGCCACCGCCGCCCATGCTTTCGGCAAGAGCAATGCAATCAAATCCCCGCTGTGACCGCAAGCCCACCTTCACCACCGCTCCCTTGCCCGCAGTCCACATCAACGCAAAGGTACCGCTTTTTTTAGACAGAATTTCACCAATCTGGCTGTGAAAAACGCCTGGGGCATTCACCATTAGACCGGCTTGCCCGTTGAAAACCACGGCCTGGGCTCCATCGGCAATGTCTGCTGCCA
>CAJBMJ010000487.1 GCA_903954045.1 uncultured beta proteobacterium
ATAAAGCAAGGAGGTTTTTGCCGCCCGGCAGGCCCAAGGCCTGGGGGCCTGGTCTCAGGCCAGTGTCACCCGGGCAAATTTGCGCTTGCCTACCTGCAACACATAGGTGCCCGCGCCGAGCTTTAGGCCCTTGTCGCTCACGACATTGCTGTCAACGCGCACACCACCGCCGTCAATCAGGCGGTTGCCTTCACCGCTGGATGCCGCCAGACCGGCCGATTTCAGCAGCGCACCAATACCCAGGGCCGCCCCGCCTTCACCCAAAGGCAAACTGACCTCAGCAATTTCGTCGGGAATACCGCCTTTGCTGCGGTTGATGAAATCCTGCTCCGCCGCTTCCGCAGCAGCTGCACTGTGAAAGCGTGCGGTGATTTCCTTGGCCAGGGCCACTTTGGCGTCTTTGGGGTTGCGTCCGCCTTCGACGTCGGCTTTGAGCTGGGCAATATCTGCCTCGCTTTTGAAGCTCAGCAGCGTGTACCACTTCCACATCAGCACATCGGAAATGCTCAGCACCTTGGCAAACATCGTGTTGGGTTCTTCGCTGATGCCAATGTAGTTGTTCTTGCTTTTGGACATCTTTTCCACGCCATCGGTACCTTCGAGCAGCGGCATGGTCAAAATGCATTGGGGTTCTTGCCCGTACTCGGCCTGCAAATGGCGGCCCATCAGGAGGTTGAACTTCTGGTCAGTTCCGCCGAGCTCCAGGTCGCTGTGCAGCGCCACGCTGTCATAGCCCTGCATCAGGGGGTACAAAAACTCATGCACGGCTATGGGCGTTCCCGCCTTAAAACGGTCGTGAAAGTCGTTGCGCTCCATCATCCGGGCTACGGTGTAGCGGCTGGCTAGCTGGATCATGCCCCTGGCACCCAGAGGATCGCTCCATTCGCTGTTGTAGCGAATTTCGGTTTTTGAGGGGTCCAGCACCAGGCTGGCCTGGCGGTAGTAGGTTTCAGCGTTGAGTTTGATTTGCTCTGCTGTGAGTGGGGGGCGGGTGCTGTTGCGGCCTGACGGGTCGCCAATCATGCTGGTGAAGTCGCCTATCAGGAAAATGACCGTGTGGCCCAGGTCCTGGAGTTGGCGCATTTTGTTGAGCACCACGGTATGGCCGATGTGAATATCAGGCGCCGTAGGGTCCAGACCCAATTTGATGCGCAAGGGCTTCCCGGTCGCCTCTGATTTGGCCAGCTTTTTGACCCATTCATCCTGGGGAATCAACTCCTCGCAACCGCGCAAGGACACCGCCAAGGCTTCCCGGACACTATCCGACATCGAATTTGAAGGGTTTAGAGCTTGATTCATAAGGGTTTTTCTTGATGCGGGGGTCTGCGGGGCGGATATACTGCCGGCTCCCTCCTGCAACTGCAGAGTTGCCAGCGGCTGGATTCTAGTCGTGCCGCTATTCCCATTGGAGCCCCTATTTTGAATCACGATTTGAAATGCTCAGTATCGGAGCTGTTGACAGCTTCGAGGCAGTTCGTGGAAATGCACCCACGCCGCGTGACCGCTGTGATCGCCGCGCTGCTGCTAGGCGGAACCGGTGCCACATTTGCCGTAGCCAACCTCGCGCCGGATGGCAGTGAAATCGCCGTTCGCACGGTGGTTGAGACGGTTCAACCGCTGGCATTGCAAACCGGAGCTGACTTGCTTGAGAATCAGGCAATGCGCCTGTACCGGAGCGACTCTACGCGGTCGACCGATACGGCTGAAACGCTGCTGAAGCGTCTCGGTGTGGTCGACCCCCAGGCTGCAAACTTTATTCGTACTGATGCGCTGGCGCGCCAGACCCTGATCGGGCGCAACGGGCGCAATGTGACCGTTGAAACAGACGGCGACAGCATGGTCATGAAGCTCCAGGCACGCTGGGCACCCGACAACAACGGAATGTTCAATCGGTTGACGGTTGAAAAATCGGCGAATGGGTATGTATCCCGTCTGGAGACCGCTCCACTAACCGCATCGTCACGCCTGGCTAGTGGCACGATTTACACCTCGCTGTTTGCGGCTACTGACGAAGCACGCATTCCTGACTCCATCGCGATCCAGCTGGCTGATATTTTCTCGGGCGATATCGACTTCCACCGCGCGCTCAGAAAAGGCGACCGGTTTTCTGTGGTCTACGAAACTCTGGAAGGTGATGGCGAGCCGCTGCGTACAGGCCGTGTACTGAGCACCGAGTTCGTCAATGCTGGCAAGTCCTTCCAGGCCATGTGGTTTCAAGATCCGAGTGCAAACACTACTGCCACATCACAACCCAAAGGCGGCTATTACAACCTGGCTGGCGAGAGCCTGCGCAGGGCTTACCTG
>CAJBMJ010000488.1 GCA_903954045.1 uncultured beta proteobacterium
AAGGCGCACCTTCGGCGACAAGCGCTGTCTCCTGCACAGCCTCTATGTCCCCTGCCAGCAGCGCGGACTGGCGCGGGTTGCTGATGCGCAGCACACAGGACAGCGCGTTGGGTTTGGCTACCTTGTCGTAGTCACGGGCTGCGGGATGCAGTACCTCAAACTGCACTCCATCCCATTCCCAATGCTGACCGGCCTCGCATCGATAGACGGTACGCAGTCCATTCAAAGGATGCTCTGATCCAATCGAACTCCACAAGTCAGCCTGCGGCTGCATGGCCAGCACTGCCGCTGCACCCCCTACGTGGTCGGTATCCCGATGGGAAAGCACAACGCGGTCCAGCCGGGTGTGCAAGGCACCGAGCAAGGGCAGTAGTACACGATGGCCGGCATCGCTTTCCAGGCTGTAACGGGGGCCTGCGTCGTACAGCAGAGCGTGGTTGGCGGTTCGCACCAGGACAGCATTACCCTGCCCCACATCTGCGGCCAGAAGCTCAAACTCACCCACACCAGGCAAAAGCGGACGCCAGAATGCCAGCGGCAGTAGCAAAGCCACGCCCATACCCCGCAAGCCCCAGGGCAGGCGCATGACCAGCAGCAGTGCCCCCAGCGTGCCCGATACGGCAACCCACAGCGGTGGCATGGCCATGGAAATCGTGGCCCAGGGCAACACAGACAACCATTGCAGGCATTGCATCATCAGTGCAATGGTCAGCCCGGCCAAGTCCCACGTGGCTGGAATCAGCACTCCGAGCATGGCCAGCGGTGTGACGACCAGCGTCACCCAGGGAATGGCAATCAGGTTGGCTAGCAAACCCACCAGGGACACCTGGCCAAACAACAGCAGGGTTAGCGGGGCCAGTGCCAGCGCAATCACCCCTTGCCCATGCATTGCAGACACAAATTTGGCCCTAACCCTTGTATTTGTTGCATTGGCAGCTCCTGAATCCGTAGCAAAAAGTATCCCTACCGCTACGAAACTGAGCCAGAACCCGGCTTGCAGCAATGCCCAGGGGTCTGCCACCACGATGGCAGCACAGGCCAGCAACCAGACCAGCGGCCAGGGCCAGCGCGCACCGCTCAGGCGCAGCAAAGTCACCGTAATCAGCATGATGCAGGTGCGCTGCGCAGGTATGCCCCAGCCCGCAAAAACGGAATACAGCACGGCCAGCACCACCCCACCCAGCAATGCCACGGTAGGTGCTGGCACCCAAAGACACAGCGAAGGCCGAAGGCGCCAAAGCCAGGCCAGAAGCAGTGAAGCGCCCCAGGCAAACATGGTGATGTGCAAGCCTGATATCGCCATCAGATGGGCAACACCTGTGGCCCTGAAGACGTCCCAATCCACACGGTCAATGGCGTTTTGATCGCCCAGCACCAGCGCGGCGATCAAGCCCGCGACCTGGCGTTGCTCCACCTGCGCGTAAATTTGCTCCCGCACGTTCTGGCGTGCCAGGGCCACCGGGTACTTCCAGGTTTGTGTCATTCGTCGCGGGATCGGATCTTTGGACCCCGCACGGACATAGCCTGTGGCTTGCACCCCCTGCTCCCAAAGCCACAATTCATAATCAAAACCGTGTGGGTTGCGGCTACCATGCGGTGCCTTGAGCCGAAGCGTCATCTCCCATCGCTCTCCGGCGCGCACCTGAGCGGGCTGGCGCTGCAATCCCAGCACTTCTGTGCCCGTGGGATAAACGCCGCCGTACCAGCCCACGTCTACCAGCGGTGGAATGTCAATCGTGCTGCCGTCCAACCGGGCGGATTCCACCGCCAGACGAAACCGCAAACCCGCTTCGCTGCTTTGCGGCAAGTTGGCAACCACGCCAACAACAGCGATGTCCCGGCCTTCGAGCGCAGGATTGAGGGAACTGGACAAAAACAGGTGCGAGCGCAGACCGGCTGCCGAGAAAGCAAGGACCGCAGCACAGACCAGGGCGGCCAGAGCAAACCGCACATTTGCTCTATTTTTTATAGCTGCTTGCGCATACAGAA
>CAJBMJ010000489.1 GCA_903954045.1 uncultured beta proteobacterium
AAAGGTTGAAAGCATTCAAAGTCAAGATCGACGTAGAGCCCCCCAAAATGCTTCAGCAGAAAATAGCGAATTGCATCAGCGCGACAAATGGGCGTCAGGTAGCCGTCGTAAACCGAAAGAAAACCCGGATAGTGTGTTGCCAGAAAGGCGCGGTTTTCGTCGTCACTCCAGAGCCGATATTCCCAGCCAGGGTGATGCTTTAGCCAGGTGTCGCGCAGGTACTCAAAACGTGGCGGGACCGAATTGGTTTTCCATGTCTGGTGAATAATGTGAGGAATCATGGTGGGGATTTCGATCCGTGGGTGTCGAATGTGATTTTGGCACGCTTGCACCAAGGCTCTGCGGTCTCGATAGAACGTTCGGGCCTATGTATGTCTATCCACTTTCCAGGATTCAATCGCCCCATTCCAATATGTCCGACCATAGCTACAGCCTGTTTGGCCTGATTTGTTCTCCTCATTTAAGTGAGCAGAGGGCCAATCTGTTGCTGGACAAGACAAGGGAGTTGGCGGACTGGTCCTCCCTACCATTGATGGCCGCCAGACATCAGGTTGGCCCCTTGTTTTACTGGCATTTGAAGTCCTATGGCATTGCCTACCCGCAGGAAGTTCGCCGTGCAGTAGCCGGCATGTACGCACGTCAGAAAGCAGTAGCAGCAGCTCAGGCCGAAACCCTGGCTGAGATTATCCGTGCTTTGAACGGCTCGGGCGTGGAATCGGTGGTGATCAAGGGTGGTGCAGTTGCACACATTATCTATTCCGAGGCGGGACTCAGACCCAAGGAGGATCTTGATATTCTGGTCCGCCCAGAGCACGCGAGTTCCGCACACGCAGTGCTACTGGAGTTAGGTTTTCATGCCCCGCTACCCAGCAGCCGATATGATTTTCTTCAGCATCACTTGCCGCTGGCACAGCGTACCCGGGACAACATCACGGTAAATGTTGAATTGCACACCAGCGCGTTCAATTTGCTGATGCAGGACAAACTGTCCATGGCCAATGTTCAGCGGCCCTTACAGCCCTACATGGTGTTGGGGCAAACCATGCAGACACTCAACCCGTTGCAAATGATGTGGATGCAGTATCTGGGTCTGCGCAAACTGGCGGAACCCCTGCGGTACATTCATCTGGCCGATTTGGCTGGCATGGCAGAGCATTTTGTAGATGCCTTCGACTGGTTGCGTCTGCGCCAGGACTATCCCGATCTGTGGAACGCCTTTGAAGCGATTCACGCCTTTTCTCCTTTGAATCGGGCTGCATGTGAGCGGCTCGAACTAAGGCAGAGCGGTCGGTCACTCATGGCCAACATTGGAGACGACTTTCAGGGCTGGCCCAGAGTGGGCTTTGCTGGCAAAAGCAGGCGTGACCAGATGCATCTGATGCGAAGTTCGTTTTGTCCGCCAGACTGGTGGTCCAGACTGGTTTATGGCGTACGCACTGACCATAGCAGGGCCAGCATATTGATTTACCATCATCCGTCCGCCTTTTTTCAACAAGGCATACGTCGCTTGTACCTTGGCCCGGTCAGTTCGCAGGGTTTTTTCAAGGGATCAGTTTGATCCATCTCACCTCATCATCACGCTATGAATTTACTTGACAGTAGTTTCCGACCCAAAGACGGTATCGAGGCAGAGGACGCCGGGGACGAGGTTCTGATTTATCTGCCTGGCGGTGACAAGACGCTATATCTGAATGAGACAGCGGCTATCGTCTGGCGATTGTGTGACGGGGTACGAACGGGGCACGAAGTCATGGAGTTGTTGACGGAAGCCTACCCGGACGATGCGCAAGAGGTCCGGTCCCAGGTACTTGCTGCAATCGAGGATTTCATTGCCAGGGGAATCATTGATAGCGATGTCTGAGTTTCAGTATCGGGTGGGGGTTGAATTTGCTGGAAACACAATTCAAATCCGCTCTAACAGCCCTGCCGCCGAACGAATTGCGAATTTTGTATTCCGGCATCACTTGTGCCCGGAGGTGAGCGAGTTTTGCGTAGCCATTGATATCCTCGCGCAGCATGAAGGTGCTGGTTTCGGACTATTGGTTGGGGACGAACTCGCTGCGATTGCACTGGGAGAAAGTGAGTTGCCTGTGACGCTCATGCAACTTGGGCAGCGCATGCTTGTTTTCAATGAGTCCCGCCAAGCCATGTTGCACGCTGCTTTACTGGTAAGAAACAACTGTGGGTATCTATTTCCAGCCGCGGCCGGCTCGGGCAAGACCACTTTGACTGCTTGGCTATTGGGGCATGGTTACAGCCTTCTTTCAGACGAACTTGCCACGGTTGGCGAGACAGGTCAGCTGGACGGATTTACCCGTCCACTCAATATCAAACCAGGTAGTCGACCACTCTTGGACAGCTTTGAATGGATGGCTCAACCGTTGGCGCAATCGGTGGTTTCTTGCGATGTCACTTTGATCCCATGGGGGCGAAAACCTGAATCAGCTTTATCAGGTCTGGTCATCGTAAATCCGTGTTATTCGGTCGATGCGTCGCTGTCAATTGAGAGATTGAGTCCTGGCATTTGTACAAAAGAACTGATGGGGAGTTTGCTCAATGCCCGCAATCTGCCAAAGCATGGTCTGATTTCCATGAAGGCCCTCGCCGTTAAATGGAAGAGCTATCGGGTCAGGTATTCGAGGCTTCAGGAAGTTTCTGCTTGGCTGGATCAAGTGGTGCCTTCGACAGGAATCGAACCTGTATCTGCCCCTTAGGAGGCCGCAATTGATTGCTAAAAAACTGTTTAAATACAATAAGTTATAAGACTAGAGCCATATAAATCCCACTAAAATCCCACCAAACTTATGTGGGTGGCAGTATGGCACAGATTCGAAGACGCAAACTCAAAGATGGCAGTGTGACTTACGAAGTCAGGGTGCATCGTGCCGGGCATCCGGCTTTGTCAAAGTCATTTCGGGTCGAGGGTGAGGCGCGAGACTGGCTTCACGCCACAGAGCATTCAATCGGCAAAGGCGAGCGCGTCTCACCAAAGAAAAGCAAGGTGCTGCTCAAAACCTTGTTGGTTGA
The DNA here is from genome assembly GCA_903954045.1 of uncultured beta proteobacterium. Taxonomy (GTDB): domain Bacteria; phylum Pseudomonadota; class Gammaproteobacteria; order Burkholderiales; family Burkholderiaceae_C; genus Allorhodoferax. The sequence continues at coordinate 3,028 of CAJBMJ010000489.1, forward strand.
TTTCGAGGATGGCTATCGAGACCGCCATGGCAAGCCGGCCAATGAC
>CAJBMJ010000490.1 GCA_903954045.1 uncultured beta proteobacterium
TCACGGGCGCCTTCCGGCGTGGATTTGGTCAGCATCGGAGTTTCGATATCCACAAATCCATTGGCATCCAGGAACTTGCGCACCTCCATCGACACGCGATAACGCAGCATCAGGTTGTTTTGCATATAAGGACGACGCAGGTCCAGCACGCGGTGCGTCAGTCGGGTGGTCTCGGACAGGTTGTCGTCATCAAGCTGAAACGGTGGCGTCACAGAGGCATTCAGAACGATCAGTTCATGACAAAGCACCTCGATTTTTCCGCTTTTTAGATTGTCGTTGGCCGTTCCGTCAGGTCTTGCGCGCACGGAACCTTTGACTTGCACGCAATATTCGTTGCGCACGCCTTCGGCTACGGCGAACATCTCAGCACGGTCTGGGTCGCAAACCACCTGAACATAGCCTTCGCGATCGCGCAGATCGACGAAAATCACGCCGCCATGGTCGCGACGGCGGTTGACCCATCCGCACAGAGAAACGGTTTCGCCCAACAGGGCTTCGGTCACAAGACCGCAATAGTGGGAGCGCATGGCCATAGCTTGCTTTCAAGACGCTGCACAAACAGCGAGGTTATGGGTAGTTTTTATGGGAAGGCACCGTGTGCGATGCCTGGGAAGAAGGAGCCACTGAGCCCATGGAAATAACGTAGGTGAGGGCTTCATCAACACTCATATCGAGCTCGATCACATCCGACTTGGGAACCATCAAGAAGAAACCGCTGGTGGGGTTGGGAGTGGTAGGAACGTAAACGCTCACCATTTCAGCCCCCAAGTGCGAGGCCACTTCACCAGAGGGTACTCCTGTCTGGAAGGCGATGGTCCAGGCACCTGAACGCGGATACTGAATAAGCAACGCGGTACGAAATGCATTGCCATTGCTGGAGAACAAGGTGTCCGAGACCTTTTTTACGCTGTTGTAAATGGTTTTGACAATCGGGATGTTGGTGAAAAGCCGATCCCATTGCTTGACCCACCAGCGCCCCGCAACATTCGAGACCAGTGCGCCAGTCAACAGCATCACTGAAACCACCAGCAGGACCCCCAAACCGGGGATGTGGTGAAGATATTCAATCTTGGCGCCAAGGCTCTCGGGAGTTACTGCAGCCAATGCGGACAGAAAACTGCCAAAAACGGCATCAAGTAAACCGACCAACCACAGCAAGACCCAAATGGTGATTGCCAAGGGCAGCCAAACCATAAGGCCTGTAAGGAGATATTTTTTAATTGGCACAGCGAAACCAGTGTTTCTCAGGGGGCCGCAGTTGCAGTGGCAGCAGGACTTGCGGCGGGCGACTCCACTTTGGGAGCCTCTTGTGTCGGAGGCGTATCAGCGTTGGCCGCAGGCGCTGTCGCACTGCCACCCTTGAAATCCGTGGCGTACCAGCCCGAGCCTTTAAGTTGAAAACCGGCCGCCGTCAGTTGCTTTCTGAAAGAAGTCAAGCCACAGCTTGGACACTGCTCTAGCGGAGTATCGGAAATTTTCTGCAATACGTCCTTGGCAAACCCGCAGGACTCGCACTTATAAGCGTAAATTGGCATGATAACGAGGCTCTGACATCAAGTTGCAAAGCCTTCAATTATAGGGTGCTCTCTAGAACAAGCCGACCCGAACCACAATCTGCATCACGATCATCCCAAGCGCAAAGCCAATGACAGCCGAAACCAAGGTCTGCAGCAAACGATTGGTCCTCTTCTGTTCCATAAGCAATTCTTGCTTTAAGCGAGTGTCGTCGTCTGTCCCCCTTTTGAGAAAGGCATGCAGCAGCCCGGGCAATTCGGGAAGCAACTTGGCGTAGCGAGGAGATTGCTCCTTGAGTTCTCGCATCAATTTTTGCGGCCCTACCTGCTCCAACATCCATTGCTCCAAAAAGGGCTTGGCCGTGGCCCACAAGTCCAGCTCTGGGTCAAGGTCGCGTCCCAACCCCTCAATATTGAGCAAGGTTTTTTGAAGTAGCACGAGTTGCGGCTGAATTTCCACCTGGAAACGCCGCGAGGTCTGAAACAGACGCATTAGCACCATACCCAAGGATATTTCCTTCAAAGGACGATCAAAATAGGGTTCACAAACGGCGCGAATGGCAGCTTCCAGCTCATCGACACGGGTAATGGACGGGACCCAGCCGGATTCAATATGCAACTCAGCTACCCGCTTGTAATCCCGTCGAAAAAAAGCAACAAAATTTTGCGCAAGATACTCTTTATCTACCTCCGTCAATGTCCCCACAATCCCGAAATCCAAGGAGATATATCGCCCAAAAGTAGCAGGATCCAAGCTGACTTGGATATTTCCGGGATGCATATCGGCGTGAAAAAAACCGTCCCGAAAGACTTGCGTAAAGAACAGGGTGACTCCGTCACGCGCCAACTTCGGAATATCGACCCCCGCCTCACGAAGACGGGCCGTCTGGCTGATCGGAACGCCATACATGCGCTCCATGACCAGCACCTCAGTGGTACAGAAGTCCCACAACATTTCAGGAATCAGGACCAGTTGCAAACCATCCATGTTGCGACGCAACTGCGCAGCGCTGGATGCCTCTCGCACCAAGTCAAGTTCATCGTGAAGATATTTATCAAATTCCGCAACGACTTCGCGGGGCTTGAGTCGTTTGCCATCTGTTGACAGGCCTTCTACCCACCCAGCCATCAGGCGCATGAGGCTCAAATCCTTGTCAATGACCGACAACATTCCAGGCCGCAATACCTTTACAGCCACCTCCCGATCGCGGCCATTGCGGTCCCGCAAAACTGCAAAGTGCACTTGTGCAATCGAGGCGCTGGCAACAGGTGTTTGCTCAAAAGACAGAAAAATATCGGCTAAGGGCTTGCGCAAAGCGCGTTCGATCGACGCAACAGCAATTGCAGATGCAAATGGCGGTACGCGATCCTGCAGTTTGGCGAGCTCGTCTGCAATATCAACCGGCAA
>CAJBMJ010000491.1 GCA_903954045.1 uncultured beta proteobacterium
GGCCAATGGCCAATGGTCCGGTGAAATAAGGAGCCTGCGCAAGAGCGGCGAGTTGTTCGTGGCGCAACTCAACATTAGCGAGGTGCTCAACGCGCAGGGACAGGTGTGCCAAATGGTGGGGATTTTTTCGGACATCACGGCACGCAAGGAGAGCGAGGCCATGCTGATGGCGGCACGCGATCAGGCTGAGGCCGCCAACCGGGCCAAGAGCCGCTTTCTGGCCACCATGAGCCACGAGATTCGCACGCCCATGAATGGCATTCTGGGCATGGCGCAACTGCTGTTGATGCCCAACTTGCAAGACAACGTGCGCAACGATTACGCACGCACCATTTTGTCCAGCGGCCAGACCCTGCTAGCCCTGCTCAACGACATTCTGGATTTGTCCAAAATTGAAGCTGGCAAGCTTCAGCTGGAAAGCACCGTATTTGACCCGCAGGCACTGATTCGCGAAACCGGCAATTTGTTTGGCGGAGCGGCGCAGGCCAAAGGCTTGCAGTTCGATTGCGAATGGCGGGGCGCGGCGGATCAGCGTTACCAGGCGGACGCACACCGCTTGCGCCAGATGTTGGGCAACTTGGTTGGCAATGCCATTAAGTTCACCGCCCACGGCAAGCTGCACATTGCGGCCAGGGAAATCAAACGTGACGGCGAAGATGCAGTGCTGGAGTTTGCGGTCAGCGACACCGGTGTCGGCATCCCCGCAGACAAGCTCGACTTGCTGTTCAAGCCGTTCTCGCAAGCGGACAGTTCAACCACGCGCGAGTTTGGTGGCTCAGGGTTGGGGTTGTCGATTGTGCGCAGTCTGGCCATGGCCATGGGTGGCGAGGTCGGTGTAACCAGTGAACCCGGCAATGGCTCGCGCTTTTGGTTTCAGGTGCCGGTGCGCAGTCTTGCTCAGGCGCAGGATAGCCGCCGGTCTGAGCGCGAGTCCCCGCAGGCCGTGCCCGCCAGTGCGGCCAACCTGCTTCACGGTCATGTCCTGGTAGTGGAAGACAACCTGATCAACTGCATGGTGATCGAATCTTTACTGCGAAGCCTGGGGGTGACGGTGGCAGTGGTACATGACGGCCAGCAGGCCGTTGCAGCCATCACGGCCGCTACGGCCAGCGCGGGTGCGCTGCAGCCGCCACCGCAACTGGTGCTGATGGACCTGCAAATGCCGGTGCTGGACGGCTATGCGGCGACGAAAAACATCCGGCAATGGGAGTCGACCCAGCAGTGCCCGCGCCTGCCCATCATCGCGCTGACGGCCGATGCCTTTGAAGAAGATCGCCAGCGCTGCCTGGCAGCCGGCATGGATGACTTTTTGACCAAGCCGATTTCCATCGACGCCCTTAAATCGGCCCTTACCAAGTGGTTGCCGTTCGCACCCGAAACGCCTGCCCAGGCACCCGCCACCGTGGCGCTCAAGCCGGTGGACCGGGATGCGTTTGCTGCCGTGGTCCACGAGCTTACGCCCTTACTGGAGGAGAACAAGTTCGCCGCCATCAACCGATTCAAAGCGCTCCAGGCTGTGGTGCAGGGCACCGCCCTTGCCGAGGCCATTGATGCACTGGCTCCGGTGCTGCACCAGATGCGCTTTGACCTGGCGCTGGAGCGCTTGCGCCACATTGCCCTTGCCACCCAGAACACCGGAGAGCAGCCATGACAGCCCAACGCGCGCGCATTCTTGCCATTGACGACACGCCCTCCAACTTGATGACACTGGGCTCGGCGCTGGAAGGCGAGTTTGACTTGCAGTTTGCCACCGGCGGCGCCATCGGCGTGGCACTGGCCCTGCGCAATCCGCCTGACCTGATTTTGTTGGATGTGATGATGCCGGAAATGGATGGTTTTGAGGTGTGTCGGCGTGTCAAGCTGCACCCTCTATTGCAGCACATTCCGGTGATTTTTTTGACGGCGCTGAACGACAGCGCCTCGGAGACTGAGGGTCTGGGCCTGGGCGCGGTCGACTACATCGCCAAGCCTATCAATGTGGAGACGGCACATAGGCGCATCAGCAACCTGCTTGAGCGGGAGCAGTTGCGTAAGGAGGTCGAAAGCCATCGTAACCATCTCGAAGAGTTGCTGCTGGCGGGCTCAGTGGCGCTGTCCATCGCCAAAGAGGCGGCCGAGGCGGCGGACCGTGCCAAAACACACTTTTTGAACAATATGACGCATGAGTTGCGAACCCCCATGAACGCCATCATGGGCCTGACCGAACTGGCACTGGCGCGTGCCAGTGATGCCAAACAGGCCGAGCAACTGGGCAAAGTGCAGCGCGCGTCCGAGCAGTTGCTGGCTCTTATTACACAAATGATGGACTTCACCGGCTTTCAGTCCAAACAACTGACCTTGGCGCAAAAGCCGTTCAAACTAACAACGGTGGTCGAGAGCCTGAGCCGACTGCTGGCACCCGACGCGCAGCGCAAGGGCCTCGCCTGGAGCACAGATATTCAACCCGAATGCACTAGGCTGGCGCTGCAAGGCGATGCGGTTCGCCTGGGGCAAGTGCTGCTGGCCATGGCGGGCAACGCGATCAAGTTCACAC
>CAJBMJ010000492.1 GCA_903954045.1 uncultured beta proteobacterium
CCATACCGTATGTGGAGACGGCCATTTGTTGCAGGAAGTGCAAGGCGGCTTGATGCGCCTGGCCACTGACAACGATGCCGTTCTGGCCCGCTTTGCCGCGGCGATTGACGCCTTTGGCAGCACCACTGGGTGGTGGAACCGGCTGTTGGGGTTGAGCGAAGCCGATGAACGCCTGAACCTCAAGAAAGAAGGCACTTTTCCGCTGGTGCATGGCATTCGCAGTTTGGCCCTGGCGCACCGGCTCACAGAAACCAGCACAGCGGAGCGCATCGCAGCGCTGCAGGCGCTTGGCAAGCTGCCAGACGCAATGGCAGAAGACCTGCTGGAGAGTCTGCATTTCTTCATGGGTCTCAAGCTCAAGGCGGGTCTGGCCGAACTCGACACCCACCAGGCGGTGACCGGTGCCATTGATGTGGCCCGGTTGAGCAGTCTGGACCGCGATTTGCTCAAGGACACGCTGGGTGTGGTCAAGCGGTTCAAGACGCTGTTGCGGCAGCGCTTTCACCTGGACGCTGTGGGATGACGCGGATGCTTCCCCAAAGGGCATGGGACGCCCTCAAGCGCGAATGGCTGATTTATCACCTGGGCCATCCCGAGTTCAGGTTCATGTTCGAAGCCCCGCCCGAAAACGAATGGGTCTCGCTGGACTGCGAGACTACGGGGCTCAACACCCGTACCGATGAAATCATTTCCATTGGAGCGGTGCGCATTGTGGGCAACCGCATCATGACCAGTGAGCGACTGGAGTTACTGGTGCGCCCGGAGCGCGGTGTATCGGCAGAAAGCGTCAGGATCCATCGCTTGCGGGAGCGGGATGTGGCCCAGGGTCTGCCAATTGACGAGGCCATGAAGCAGTTGATGCGATTTATCGGCAGTAGGCCCCTGGTGGGCTATTTCCTGGAATTTGATCTGGCCATGCTGAACCGCGCCATCTGGCCGATGCTCGGCCAAGGCTTGCCGCAGCCGCAAATTGAGGTGTCGGCCCTGTACTACGACTACAAATTCAAGCAGTTACCGGCCTACCAGCAGCAGGCCAGCTCCAACATTGACCTGCGCTTTGCCACCCTGATGAAGGACCTTGGATTGCCGGTGCGTGACGCCCATGACGCGCTGAATGATGCCGTGATGGCCGCGCTGGCTTTCATCAAATTGCGCCAGCTCAAGGGGCAGATATAGTCCCAACCTTGGCGCATTGGCGCTTTACAACTTCGAGGAATTTCAGTTATGGGTGCGCAGTGGAAAGCTAAAGGCAAGGCTCAGGCCGCAGATGCCAGGGGAAAACTGTTTGGCAAGCTGGTCAAGGAAATCATGGTGGCGGCCCGCAATGGGGCTGACCCTGCCGCCAATTCGCGGTTGCGCTTGGTGGTGGAGCAGGCTCGCAAGGTGTCCATGCCCAAGGAAACGCTGGAGCGGGCCATCAAGCGCGGTGCGGGCCTGACCGGTGAGGCAGTGCATTTCGAGCATGTGATGTACGAAGGTTTTGCGCCGCACCAAGTGCCGGTGATGGTGGAGTGCCTCACCGATAACGTGAACCGCACTGCGCCCGAAATGCGGGTGTTGTTTCGCAAGGGGCAACTGGGAACCTCCGGGTCGGTGGCCTGGGATTTTGACCACGTCGGCATGATCGAGGCCGAACCTGCAGCGGCCGGAGCCGATGCAGAATTGGCAGCCATCGAAGCAGGTGCGCAGGATTTCGAAGCTGCCGACGATGAGGGCGTTACCTTGTTCCTGACCGACCCCACGGATCTGGATCTGGTCAGCCGCGCTCTGCCTGCTCAGGGCTTTACTGTGCTGTCAGCCAAGCTGGGCTACAAGCCCAAAAACCCGGTGAACCCGGCGAATTTGAGCGCAGAGCATCTGGAAGAGGTGGAGGCATTTCTGGCTGCCATCGATTCCAACGATGATGTGCAAAACGTGTTTGTGGGGCTGGCGGGGTAAGTTGGTTTTCAGGTCGAGTGCCGTTCGGAGCGAAACTTCAGCGGCGTTTTTCCGGTGCGTTTTTTGAAAAAACGCGAAAAGTAAGCCGGGTCTTCGAAACCAAGTTCGCTGGACAGATTGGCCACAGGTGCCGCAACGTAAATCAGCCTGCGGCAGGCTTCACGGGTCAATCTCTCATGCACCACTTCCAGCGCACTGAGCCCGTTCACCTCGCGCGCCAGACGGTTGAGTCGCTGGGTGCTCATTCCCATGCGCTGGGCGTACTGGTCCAACGACCAGTGTTCCAGAAAGTGCTTTTCAATCAGTAGCGTGAAACGGGTGAACAGGGCCCGGTTGCGCACGGCTTTGCTGCCCACTGCGTCGACAATGGCCGGCTTTATTTGGGCCAGGTGCCACACAACCGAGCGAGCCAGCCACACAATGACGGGCGAGCCAGCAGACGATGGCAGGTTGAACTCGTCCGCCAGGTTGCGAAGCAATGCACCCAGGCGCGTCGCAGCCAGATTGTCTTCCTGCAGCGCAATCACGGCGGGTGATTCAAAAACCGTGCGAAAGGCCTCACCTACCGATTGAAAATCGCCCTCCACCATGAAGCGGGCACTCAGGGTCAGCACCAGCCCATCGGTTCCTGGTGCAAAACGAAAACCGTGCACAACTCCGGGGGGAACCACGACAACCAGTGGTCCGGTGAGGGACCGGGCCACATCATCCAGCGCCAGTTCCACTGAGCCGCTCTGGACCCAGAGCACCTGGTACAAGCCCTGGTGTACGTGGGCCGAAATCTCCCATTGGTAGATACTGCTGCGGGACTGGACATCTTCAATGTGCAGCAGTTCTTGCCCGGGAACTGCTTTCTCCCCATAAAGGGCAAATGCAGGGATACTGCTTGAGCCCGGGCTGACGATAGAGCTGGGTGGCTTGTTTTGCATGGCACAGATTTTGATCGAAAAGTGCAATTTCTCATGCTGATTTGTGCAGTGTTATTTTTACCCACAAGGAATACAGTTCAGCCTCAGGCAACAAAACAGAAGGAGACACGCCATGTTCAGCTTCGACCCCTATTCCCCTGCGGTAGACGCGGACCCGTTCCCGTACTACAAGACGCTGCGGGATGAGCAGCCCTGCTTCTGGAGCCCGGAGGCCCAGATGTGGATTCTTTCGCGTTACTCAGACATCGTGTCTGCTGGCCAGGACTGGCAGACGTACTCTTCTGCCAGCGGCAATTTGATGACCGAGCTGCCCGGACGCGCCGGTGCGACGCTGGGCAGTTCTGACCCACCAAAACACGACCGACTGCGCGGCCTGATCCAGCACGCCTTCATGAAGCGCAACCTGCTGGCGCTGGAGGAACCCATTCGTGCCGTGGCGCAAGACGTATTTGGCCAATTGCGCGGAGCCAAGCAGTTCGACTTCAAGGAAGTGTCTTCCCAGTTCACTGTCAAGGTGCTAATGGCGGCCTTGGGCCTGCCCATGGGCGATGAAGCCATTGTGGACGAGCAGACAGTGCGCGACAACGCGGTGATGATGGTGCAAAGCGATGCCCGCACCCGGGCCAAAGGGCCAGAACACATTGCGGCCTACAACTGGATGCAGGAATACGCAGGAAAGGTCATTGCAATGCGCCGTGCAGCGCCGTGCAACGATCTGATCAGCAACTTTGCGCTGGCTGAAGTGGATGGCGACCGACTCGACGACCGGGAAGTGCTGTTGACCACTACCACGCTCATCATGGCGGGGGTGGAATCGCTGGGCGGCTTCATGATGATGTTTGCCTACAACATGGCCAGTTTTGATGAGGCCCGCAAAGCCGTGGTTTCCAACCCCGAATTGCTGCCCGACGCCATCGAAGAGAGCCTGCGCTTCAATACCTCGGCACAGCGCTTCCGTCGGCGCTTGATGAGAGATGTGGAGCTGCATGGCCAGACCATGAAGCAGGGAGATTTTGTGTGCCTGGCCTATGGCTCCGGCAACCGTGACGAGCGCCAGTATCCCAACCCCGACGCCTATGACATCAACCGCAAGCCACGCGGTCATTTAGGCTTTGGTGGTGGTGTGCATGCATGCCTGGGAACAGCGATAGCCCGACTTTCGGTCAAAATCGCGTTTGATGAATTCCACAAAGTGGTACCGGACTACAAGCGTGTGGCGGACCAGTTGCCCTGGATGCCGTCTTCGACCTTCCGCAGTCCACTGGTGCTTGAACTGGCTGTTCAGTAATCTGCGGTCAGCCCCCTGGAGCGCTGCCAGAAGCTGGCAGCGCCATTTTTGTTTTTGGAGAGCAACTGATGGCCAACATCACCTATATCGAAGCATCTGGACAATCCGCAACGGTCAACCTGGCCGATGGCTGGAGCCTGATGCAGGGCGCCACTGCCAATGGCATTGACGGCATTCTGGGCGAGTGCGGCGGTTCCTGCGCCTGCGCTACCTGCCACTGCTATGTGGACGAGTCGCGCCTTGGCGAACTACCTGCGGCCAGCGAAGGCGAATTGGCGATGCTGGAAAACGTGGCCTCTGAGCGCCGCCCCAATAGCCGACTGGCCTGCCAAATCAAGTCCACGGCAGCTCTGGAAGGGCTGGTTGTTCGTCTGCCCGAGACCCAGGAATGAACGCCGACGACAGCGTGGTCATTGTGGGTGCCGGGCAAGCCGGCGTGCAGACGGCAGAAGCCTTGCGCACGCTGGGCTTTGCAGGATCCATCACGCTATTGGGTGACGAGCCCCATGCGCCCTACCACCGGCCGCCCCTGTCCAAGGCCTGGCTGGCTGGCGAAATGGATGCCGCCCAATTGGTCATGCGTTCGCCCGAGGCGCTGGAGCGCAAAAACATCACTTTGCG
>CAJBMJ010000493.1 GCA_903954045.1 uncultured beta proteobacterium
AAATAGCGGTGATCGTATTGCGACAGAATCCAATTATTTCGGTTGCCGTGCCCCCTTCAACCAGGGGCGCTTTCTGGATGACGCCCTAAGCTCCATCTTTTCACAGGAAATTGCAGTAGAGGTGTTCGTAGCCGACGGAGGTTCCACCGACAACTCCCTCGACGTGATACGAAAGTGGGAAGGGCAGTTGGCCGGTTGGCGCAGTGGCCCCGATGCAGGTCAGTCCGCTGCCATCAACGAGTCCGTTGCCAGGGGTAACGCGCCTTATGTGTGTTGGCTTAACAGCGATGACTGGTTGTTACCAGGCGCCTTGAAGATCCTGGTGAATGCTCTTCAGTCAAACCCTGCGGCCCCCATGGCCTACGGACGGGTGTGGAACCATGCAGAGCCCACGGGAAAGAAGACTCCGGTGCTGACCAAGGCCTTTAGCCCCTGGTGGATGGCACAGTTCTGCATCATTTCGCAGCCTGGCACCCTGATGCGCCGCTCGGCCTGGGAGGCTGTGGGCGGCTTGAATGAGAGCCTGCACATGGCCATGGACTACGACCTCTGGTGGCGCATCTTTAATGCAGCAGGCACTCCCCAATTTGTGGACCAGTTTGTGGCAGTCAACCGCGAACACGAAGCAACCAAAACCAATACCCAGCGCCGCCTTCATTACCAGGAGGCGATGCAAGTGGTAAAGCAACACTACGGCAGGGTGCCTCTAAAGTGGTGGCTGGCCCAGCCTTATGCGGTGTGGTGGCGCTCCCTTTAGGCGCACATAGAACACAAACCCACGCAAGGATTGCCCCATCGGGCAATGTCGACTGAGTTTTGTGTGCATAATGTGCACACATGCCAAGTCAAAAAACCTTCAATTGGAGTGCCGATAAAAACCAGTTGTTGACTTTGGATAGGGGTATTTCGTTTGAGAGGATAGTGTTTGAAATCAGTAGCGGAAATGAGTTGGCTGTGCTTGAACACCCCAATCAGGAAAAGTACCCTGGGCAAAGGATTTCAATGGTGCAGGTTGATGACTATGTTTATGCAGTGCCATTTGTTGAGACTGACGAAGAGATCTTTTTAAAAACCATTATCCCGAGCCGCAAGGCGACCCGGCAATACAGGAACAAGGTATGAATAATGTTGCCAAGTACGATGAGGAAGAACTGGAGATACTGCAGGCATGGGAGGCTGGAAAGCTCAAGCCCGTCGCCGATATGAAAGAGCAGACCAACGCGCACCGGGCTGCAGCGACTGCCACCTTCAAAAAAGACCAACGACTGAATATCCGCATCTCTAGCCGCGATCTAAAGAGCTTGCAGGCACGTGCGCTTGAGGAGGGTGTGCCCTACCAAACATTTGCGGCTAGTTTGTTGCACAAATTTGTCAGTGGACATCTGGTGAGTCAGCGCTGAGTACTGCCTGCAGTGTCCACAACACGGACGTATTGACAATCGATACACACTCTTGGTACATTTGCGTATCTGATGTACATACGTTTGGAGTCATATGCGTGATGCTGCAATAAATCTGCGAGCTCTTCCAGAACAGCGTGATTTGATAGACCACGCTGCAAACTTGCTGGGGAAAAATCGTTCGGACTTCATGCTTGAAGCGGCCTGTGACAGAGCGCAATCAGTGCTACTTGACCAAGTTTTCTTTGGGTTGGATGAGGAAAAATTTCAACAATTCACAGCCATATTGAATGCTCCACTGGAATCCAATATTGGTCTTGAAAGACTGATGGCTGTAAAAGCACCCTGGTCAAAAAACTGATGTCAATGGAGCTTTTTGCGCCTGCAGCATTGACGGCTGATCATCTGTGTAATGACTTCACATGTGGAAATTCTGTTTTAGATGAGTGGTTAAAGAAAAGAGCTGCCCCAAACCAATCCAATGGAGCCAGTCGTACATTCGTTGTGACGGATGCCAGTGGAAAAGTTTTTGGCTACTACGCACTTGCCGCTGGTGCGGTATCTCACAAAATTGCATCGAGTGCCATTAGACGCAATATGCCCGACCCTATTCCAGTAATGGTTCTTGCTCGACTCGCTGTAGACCATCATGCGCAAGGTATCAAGCTCGGTGCATCTCTTCTGCAAGATGCTGTAAACCGTGTTGTGACAGTTTCCCAAAATGTAGGTGTTAGGGCACTATTAGTACATGCCATTGACGATAGAGCGAAGTCGTTCTACGAATATTATGGTTTCCGTGAGTCCCCAGCACATTCGATGACATTGATGCTTCGTTTGTGATGAAGCAGTTGGTGCTCGGGGACGTTGCCAATTTATGCTTTCTCAGCCACGCGGAATACGAATCTCTTGGGGTGCGCCATAAAACGCAAACGGGTTCAGAAATTGCCGCCGCCAGAAATAGTGCCGGTCTACTTGGCTCAGGTTTGCCTCAAGGCAAACGCTGTTCCACTCCCGCTCAATCAGCTGGACTTGGGTATTGACAATGCTGACAGCATCCTCTGTCCTGAGAAGAAAATTGGGTGCAGTTGCGATGCAGGTAGCTATCTGGCTGCGGCGGTCAGGGCCACAAATCAGCATGGCCTGCGATGCCTCCTGGCCGGCGCGCGATTGAGGGCAAATATCGTAGGCAGGAGTCAAAGCCAGATGGTGCCCATCCCAAAACGCCGCATGATTGCGTGCGTGGTCGTCGGTGTTGCCGCACAGTATGTTGAAGACAATACGGCTGAACAACTCCCGCAATGTGGCCCTGGGTTCTGTAAATCGATGGCGGATGATTTCTGCGAGCTTTTCGTAGCTGGCATAGGCAGCCATCATCTCATCGAGCTCCAGCATCGTCAGCGCAGAAACCACAGCACGCCTGCACCAGCCAGCCTCATGGCGCTGACGATCAAAACGCTCGATCAGCAGCACATCTTTACCCAGGGCAGACGTCAACTGCACTGATGCCACGTCCAGTCCCACCTTGGCCGCCAGGCGCATGGCGATGAACTCGGCCTTCACGACGTTGTAAAGGTCATTGCTCGCCGAAAACTTGGCAATATATGTGCGGTTGCCGTCCTGAATCAGCACCTTGGGGCGTGCCCCTCCCAAAGAGGTGCCATGCAGCAAAGCAGCATCCAGCTCCGCTGAAAGTGGCAACCCGCGACCCACTTTGTCAGCGGCGGTCATCAAGTCCTCTAGAGAGGCTTGTTGTGCCTTTCGCGGTGCATACCCGGTTGCAGAAAGCTGAAAGTCGAGTGCCCCAATTCGGTCGGAGCCCGATTCCAGCAGATAAGTCAGTTCTTCAAGCTCAGCACCCGCCGCATCCGTGCCCATACGCCCGCATTTGCGGTTGATCAGAACGCGGCGCCCCCATGCGTCCGGAGACGCATCGCGAAGGCAGCTTGGCATGGCAAGACCAGACAACAGGCGAATGGCGCCAGCTTGCAGGGGCAACTCCGGGGCATAGATAGCAATGGCATCGGCGCGCGCCAGATAGCTGCGCCCATAGTTAAACACCAACTGGTTGCCGTCGCGCGACAGCACGCCAGCCACGACGGGTGCTATCGAATGTGGCAACCAAATCCAGACATAGGCTTGCAAATACGGGCTGGAGGCTGTTGTGGAGTCAGAAGTCATCATTCAACTCCCGCTTGGAGGCGCGGACCGACTTGGGCAGCAATGCCATTTTTTCGCTATGGCGAGCTAAATTCACTGCCAGCAGACGTTGGTCCGGTTCAAACAACGCAACACCACAGATTGCTGCGGTCTCAAATACGGCACCGATGGCGCAGTTGGGGTCGCCTCGCTCAATGCGTTGCAGCAACGCGCGCGAAATGCCTGCACGCGTTGCAAGCTCCGTGGTGGTTAGCGCCTTTGCCAACCGCCCCTCGCGCACGAGTTGGCCCAGCAGTTGCAAGGCATCAAGGCTGTATTCGGAATGGGGCCGTGAAACGGGCTTCGGCATTTTGCCTCATTAATGAACCATTATCTATATTATGGATCATTTATGAGCCATTTTGTGAAATGCCAATATCAAACCTTGTTTGGCATACCTTCAGGCCGCTAGAAGCGCTTGATTGCGTTGCATGGTGCGGTGCAGGGTTTTTATGGTGTCCTTGCGCAAGGGGAGTGACTTAGCCAGCTCCAGCAATAGTTGCGTGCTGGCAAGGCTCAGAATTTCGTCAATAGCCTCTTCTGCAACCCCTACAGGCAGACCCGCCGCCTTGGCGGCTTGGAGCACGTGCTTGCGCGCTGGCGCCACTGCTTCACCTGCGACATCCATGAAATGTTCGCCCTGGTAACCGGGGCAATAGGTGAGGTCAAAAGGGGGTGCCAAGGCCCAAGTTCCATCCTCTTCAAGTAAAAAGGACAGGTTTTTGGCGTGGTCGTCGCGGTTGTTCATGAGAATGTTGAAAGCGCAGCGCTGTACCGCTTTTTTGAGCTCGCGCTGGTCGCGGGTCAAGCGCCGTGTAACGCGAAAGAAGTCTTCGTAGCTCACCGAAGGCACCTGGAAATTTGCGTGCAAAAGTCCAGCCAAAGAGTGCACATGAACGCGTTGCGTGCCGCGCCGGTCAAAGCGCCGAGTTGCAAAGGCGGTGCAACCATGCTGCAATTCAAAGAATCGTGTTTCGGTCATGCCAAGACGGCACTGGTGTGCAATTTGTGCATATAGCTCTTCGACTGCGCAGCTGTCTGGTGCGTCGTCTGCGCCTGGGAACTTGGCCAGCCAGGCCTGCTCGTCCGGCGCATTCTTGCCTTGCGTGCTCATCTGGCCTGTCTTGGGGTTGAAATAGACCAGTGCCTTGGGGCGCGCGCCCCCGGATGCGGAGCCTGCCCGTGCCAACTCCGCAAGGACATCATGGTTATCGTTCGTGAGCAGGTTTTGCACTTCTTGTGAAAGGTCAATCAATGTCAGGTCTTGACCGTCAAGTTCGGCAGGGCGGGCCGGCGCATAGGTGAGTGCTCCCATTGTGTTTGCACCCAGATAGGCCAGCCGGTCAAGCGTGGATGCCTTGTCGGGGTCAATGCCGCAGGCCTTCATCCGGCGATGCATCAGGCGATAACCCCAGCCATCCGGCAACGAGTCATAGATGAGCCCGGGCACGTGGTGAAGCTGCGCGTAGTCGGCGCGGCGGTCTGGATAGGCAGGTGCGCGCAGCGGTAGCCGAAGGGGGGACAGCTGCAATCCGCGCTCAAGTGCTTGCGGCGCATACTGAAAAAGCACGTCCCGTCCGTCATCCGCAAGTGCGCCAAGCAGAAAAGGTGTGCCCAGGCCTTGGTAGGTGACGGTAAGTTCTTTCACTGGGCCGTTTTTCGTGTTTTTGGGTACGCGCGCTGACGCGACCGCACGGCTGACTTCTGTCGCATGCCTTCAATGCTTCCTGCGTCGTTTGACAGTACGTTCTGCAAGTCCGTTAGCGCGGACAGGGTTTCAAGCACGCGAACAAAGGTCTCGAGCGTACATCGACCGGTGCGTTCGAAGTTGCTGAGGGTTTTGGTAGATATGCCCACGCGTGCAGCCAGTTCGTCAGCACTAAGGTTCAACATCAGCCTTCGCGTACGCGCTCGATCGCCCAGCTCAGCGCAAACCTCTGCAGGAATGGCAATAGCGAAATCGGCCATATTTATACTTTTTAATCAGTAAAAAGTCAGATAAAAAGAGTAATTTTACTGCTATTGGTGATTGCTTTTTCAGATTTTGCTTGCTGCTTTAAGCGCTCTGCAACAGAGCACCTAGCCGAACGATGCTTTCTTGTAGCGATTCAGTCGCGGCGCCAATATGAAGGTCCGGCGCAAGTGGAGCCTCATAAGGGCTACTAATCCCGCTCATGTTCGGCAGCAGCCCACTGCGTGCCTTTTTGTAAAGCCCCTTCGGGTCCCGCTGCTCGCAAACATCCAGCGGCGTGTCAACAAATACTTCAACAAAGTTATCCGCCCCAATCAGCTCCCTGGCCATTTCTCTCTCCTGCCGGAAGGGCGAAATAAAGGCCGTAAGCACAATCAACCCCGCGTCCATCATCAGCTTGGCCACTTCTGCCACCCGGCGTATGTTTTCTACCCGGTCTGCGTCGGTAAAGCCCAGGTCCCGGTTCAGGCCCTGCCGCACGTTGTCACCGTCCAGTATGTAAGTGCGCTTGCCCTGTGCATGCAGCTCTTTCTCCAGCGCGTTGGCAATGGTGGATTTACCGGACCCCGAAAGACCAGTGAACCAGATCACCCGGCCCTTGTGGCCGTTCAATTGCTCGCGGTCTTCCCGGGCAATGCTGAGCGCCTGCTTGTGCACATTTTGCGACCTGCGCAGGCTGTGGCTGATCATTCCTGCCGCCACCGTAGCGTGGTTAAATTTATCTATCAGGATGAAGCCGCCCAGAGCCTTGGACTCCGCATAGGGCGCAAATACCAGCGGTTTGCTGCAAGCCAGCTTGCAGACTGCAATGTCGTTCAGGCCCAGCGCGGTAGCGGCCTCATGGGCCAGGGTGTTGACATCAATGGCGTGCTTGATGGCGGTGATGGACGCGCTCGCACTCTGTGTCGCCAGTTTGATCTCATAGCTGCGCCCGGGCAAGCCAGGTTCAGCGTGCATCCAGACCACAGTGGCTTCAAACTGGTCTGTCATCTGCAGCGGGTGCTGGCTGTGGCCCAGCACATCGCCTCTGGAGGCGTCTACCTCCCTGTCCAGCCGCACGGTGACT
This sequence comes from uncultured beta proteobacterium, assembly GCA_903954045.1. Taxonomy (GTDB): domain Bacteria; phylum Pseudomonadota; class Gammaproteobacteria; order Burkholderiales; family Burkholderiaceae_C; genus Allorhodoferax. The sequence continues at coordinate 6,635 of CAJBMJ010000493.1, forward strand.
GCGTCTCCTGCCTGTGCGGCGGGCAGGTTGCCACCCAGGCGAACGATTTCTGCCACTTTGGCAACCTGGCCTGACGCGGTAACGCGCACTTCGTCGCCCACCCGCAGTTGACCCCGGGCAATGGTGCCCGCAAACCCTCTGAAGTCGGCGTTCGGCCGTGCAACCCACTGCACCGGCAATATGAGTTTTTCGCTCATGTCCGCGTGCGGCAGCACAGTTTCCAGGTAGCCCAGCAGCGTAGGCCCGGCGTACCAGGCTGTCTGGGCGGAGCGTTCGGTGATGTTGTCGCCCTTGAGTGCGCTCACCGGTATGGCGGTGATAGACGCAAACCCCAGCGGCGCAGCAAAGGCTTCAAATGCTTGCTGTATCTGTTGATGCACGTCTGTCTTGTAACCCACCAGGTCCATCTTGTTCACTGCCAGCACCACATGCCGAATGCCCATCATGGCCACCAAATAAGCGTGCCGCCGTGTTTGGGTCAGCAAACCGCTGCGCGCGTCCACCAGCAGCACGGCCACATCGGCTGTAGAGGCCCCCGTCACCATATTGCGGGTGTACTGCTCGTGCCCCGGTGTGTCTGCCACAATAAATTTGCGTTTGGGGGTCGCAAAATACCGGTAAGCCACATCAATGGTGATGCCTTGCTCGCGCTCGGCCGCTAAGCCGTCTACCAGCAGCGCAAAGTCAATGTCATTGCCCTGTGTGCCATGCTTTTTGGAGTCAGCCTGTAACGCAGCAAGCTGGTCGTCAAATATTTGGTGCGATTGCCACAGCAGCCGGCCTATCAAAGTGCTTTTGCCATCATCCACACTGCCGCAGGTAATTAAGCGCAGCAAGTCTTGCCCTTGCTGTTGCGCCAAAAACTCTTCAATGCTGTTCGGCGTTCCAACGGAATGCTTAGGTGCGCGTGCCATCAGAAATACCCCTCCTGCTTTTTCTTCTCCATGCTGCCAGCGCCGTCCTGGTCAATGGCGCGGCCTTGGCGCTCCGAGCTGCGTGCTCCAGCAAGCTCCAAAATAATATCCGGCAGGCTGGTGGCGCTGGACTCGATAGCGCCCGTCAGGGGGTAGCAACCCAGGGTGCGAAAACGCACCTGCTTTTCCACAATCTCTTCACCCGGTAGTAAGCGAAACCGCGCATCGTCCACCATCAGGATCATGCCGTTCCTCACCACCACGGGGCGCGTCTTGGCAAAGTAGAGTGGCACCACCGGTATGTCTTCCTGGTAGATGTAGTGCCAAATGTCCAGCTCCGTCCAGTTGGACAAGGGGAACACCCGTATGCTTTCTCCCGGGCCCTTGCGGGTGTTGTAGAGGTTCCAGAGCTCTGGCCGCTGGTTTTTGGGATCCCACTGGTGGCTTGCGGTGCGGAAAGAAAAAATGCGCTCTTTCGCGCGAGACTTTTCTTCGTCCCTGCGCGCCCCCCCAAACACCACGTCAAACTGGTGCTGGTTTAACGCCTGCTTCAGGCCCTCGGTTTTGGTAATGTCCGTGTGCAGCGCCGATCCATGATCAAAGGGATTGATGTCTTTGGCAATAGCCTCGGGGTTAATGTGCACCAGCAGCTCCATGCCGCTGGCTTTGGCCATATGGTCCCGCAGCAAATACATCTCCTGAAACTTCCACCGCGTATCCACATGCAGCAGCGCAAATGGCGGCGCTGCCGGATAAAACGCCTTGCGCGCCAAGTGCAGCATGGTGGCGCTGTCTTTGCCTACTGAGTAAAGCATCACCGGCTTGTTGGCCTCGGCCACAGCTTCGCGAAGAATATGGATGCTCTCCGCTTCCAGGCGCTGAAGGTGGGGTGAGTGGGTTTGCCTTTGTATGGGAGAAGGCTTTACCAGCTCAAGCACGGGCGAGAAAACGTTGAGCGCAGTCGCCAAGTCTGCAGTGTCTGCGTGCGCTTGGTCGGTGCGTAGCAGCCCCACTAAAGCACCATATGGAAAGACAACAATCGCTTTGCCAATGTGCTTTTGCAGCCGTTGCAGGGCGTCCAAAATTATTTCTTGCTGTGTGCCCTGCGCCATCGGTATCCAGTACCGGGCCCCTCTGGCATCATTGGCATGCAGGCAGGGCGAGCCGCCCGGCAAGTCTTGCAACTGTGCAAACAGCACCAGCTTGCGCTTGCTGCGTGCCTCATTGAGTTTCCAGTCGACCAGCAGCGCATTGGCTGGGCGGCCCAACTCATCCACCAGGTCGACTGCCTCCAGCTCAGCCGGCAGCAGGCGCAGCGCCTGAATCCTGCGCTCCGCAGTCCGTTTGCTATCGGCTTCGCCCAGGGCCTGTAGTTGAGCAAACGCCAGTTCGGTGTCCCACACCTTATGGGCATCCAGGCCGTAAAGATTGGAGATCATGGTTTGTCGTAATTTGCTATTTATTTGAATTAATGTAACACAATTCATTAATTTGTAACTTTATGCAAACTACGACAAATCTACCGAGCCTCCTATTTTTCGTGAGCCTGGGGTAGAAGCAGGGCGGCGTTTTTCTCACGATCCTTCAGTACCATCAACTCACCGATGGCCTTGGAAAGTTGCCGGTCCAGTGTAGTTTGGTATCGCACCAAGGTATCGAGTTGGGGGCTCGGCGGCATGGCGGCGGCCTCAATGCGATCAATATTGTGTGCCGCATTTTCCGGGTGAAACCTGTACTCCCAATCCGCGTCATGGGCCCGGGCCTTCACGAACAAGGCATCTTCAATGCCTTGAAGTCGTCTCAATTTGCCTACACAGGTTGCAATGCGCTCTACCAGTATCCGCTGTGTAGCGGTGCTGGGTTGGTACTCTGCCTCCAGGTCTGTCACCAAGGCTTCAAAGTCCGCCTTTTCTTTGGGGCTAAGCCATTTGCTGGCCCGAAGGCCGTGCTTCGTTGCATTGCGAGAAGATGTTGCTTTGCCCGCCTCGCTGGTGGGGCCTGTTTTGCCTGCCATTGAAATTTCCTCCTTGATCAGGCATTTTGCCAAACGAACTAAGCCTGGACTCCATCTGCTATGGGGCAACCATTCTCCAAAATGATGTGCTCAGGCGGCAATCCAGCAACGTGCCGCTGGTGCATGGCCTTGTAAGCCTGCTCTATATTGCGGGTGAACAGCTCGGTGTCAAACAGCGGGGTAGTTAATCGGTTGCGAGCCAGTTTTTCGCGGATCGCAGCGAGTTGTTGTGGTTGGCTGGCAAGCTCGACTGCCAGGTCTTCAAAATCTTGCTGGCTGTGTGTAACGAGTTCCGGAAGGCCAATTGCCTTGAGCAGGCTGGCTGCCACCCGGCTGGCAAAAGACTCTCCGGCGCAAGTAAGCACTGGCAACCCCGCCCAAAGGGCATCACTGGTCGTTGTGTGGGCGTTGTAGGGAAGGGTGTCAATAAACAGGTCCGCCAATTTTTGGCGCGCCAAGTGCTCATCCAAAGGCATGCGCTGGGCAAACACCAGTCGTTGCGGACTGACTCCCCGAGCTTGGGCCTCCTTGCGCAAGTTCTCGGCTGCCAGCGGGTTGTCCTGCAACAACCACAGCACGCTGTCCTCTACCCGCTGCAATATCCGCATCCAACCGTCAAAGGTGGGCGGCGTGATCTTGTAGTTATTGTTAAAGCAGCAAAACACAAAGCCTGTCTCAGGCAATCCCACCTCGGACAGACTAAACCTCCGCTCAGAAACTTTCCTCTGTCGGTCATTCACTTGGTAGCAATGGGGCAAACAAACTACTTTTTCTGTGTAGTGCTGCCTGTTGCCCTCCGGAATTACCGTGGTGTCCGCCAGGATGTAATCCATATAGTCCACCCCCATGCTGCCGGGGTAACCCAGGTAGCTCACCTGCACCGGCGCGGCCCGGGCTGCAAATATGCCGGTGCGGCAGTCTTCAGTATTGCCCTTCAGGTCCACGGCGATATCTATCCCCATTTGTCTGGAAAGCCTGGCTATCTCAAGCTCGGGCATCAGCCGAGCATCCACAAACTGGTCAAAAGCGGCAGTCAGCCGAGTGCGCATGGCATCCTGCGCTTCGGGGCCAAAAGAAAACGCGATCAGTTCAAACTGGCTGCGGTCGTGCCGTTCAAACATTTCCGCCATCAAATAGGCTGTGGCGTGGTTATGAAAGTCTGCAGAGTAATAGCCCAAACGCACACGTTCTACGGGCTTTCTGAATGCAATTGGCCCCAATGTTGGGTTGGCAGGGCATTTGGTTTTTGCGTACACCTGTGCAGTGATTTGATGCAAGGGTGGTGAATCGACCGCGGCCAGCATCTCAAATGGAGTAACAACATTTTGTTGTAGCGTCACCCTGGCGCAAATCTCATCCACCGCAGCCTGTCGGTTGCTCCAATCGCATATATGTGTGCGCGCATTGAGCAAACCGCCGCGCAGGTTGGGATGGTCGGGGTTGAGTTCAAATGCCTTCTGGTAGTTGGAAATAGCCTCGGTAAATCGCTTCAGGTTAAACAGCGCTATTGCGAGGTTGTTGAAGGTAGCTGCCTGTTGCATTCCAAGCTCAATGGCTTTGCTCAAGCTCTGTGCCGCAGCCTCAAATTGCCCCAGTGACGACAACGCGATGCCACGGTTGTTATACGTAACCGCATTGGACGGGTCGAGCCTGAGAGCCAGGTCAAAGCTCTGCAAGGCAGCTAGGTCCTGACGCATCCCAATCAGTGCCATGCCTTTATAAATAGGGGCCTCACTATTCTGTGGGGCCAGGGCAATCACTCTGTCAAAGTCATTCACCGCTGCCCCAAACTGCCCGGACGCAAACAACAACTTGCCCCGGTGACTCAAGGCGCCGGGGCTATTGGGCCGCAGCTGCACCAGATAGTGCGCCGCACCAAAGTGCTGCGGCGCCGCACGTTGCACCTGCTCAAATACCCCTCTGGCCTGCAACACCTGGCCCCGCTTAAGCAGCGTTTGCCCTTGCTGAAAAAGTGCGTCCACATTCATTTGGTTGGTCCCCGTTGGTTGCATGGCTCAGAGGGGCACGAGTGTAAGGTCTGCACCCCGTGTGCTAGCATTCGGGGCATTTTTCACAATGAAGGTCCATGAGTTGAGCAAGCGTTTGGGAGAACTATTGGTTGAGCGCGGCAAATTGGACGCCCTCAACCTGGACCGCGCTTTGCGTCTGCAGGAGGCCAATGCGTCTGAGCGACTGGGTGCGCTGCTGGTGCGCACCGGAATGTCCGCAGAGCGCGACGTGTTTGAGGCCCTCTCCGCTCAGCTTGGGGTAGCGCTGGTAGCAACGTCGCAGTACCCGGACTTGCCTGTGTTGGATGAAGCTGTCTCCGTCAAGTTCGTCAAAGAGTCCGGCGCACTGCCCCTTCATGAAGACCCAGCGCAGTTGGTTCTCGCCATGGTGGACCCGCAGGATGAATACGTACTTTCGGCGTATCGTTTGGTAACGGGCCGCGAAGTGTTGCCGCGTTTGGCAATGCCTTCGGAACTAGAAGCGGCTTTCGAGCGGCTTTACGGCACTGGCAAGTCGTCCATGGACCAAATTGTGGGCGAGGTTGAAACCCGGGATGGCGAAGAAGACAACGAAGACCTGGCCCACCTCAAAGAGCAGGCCTCCGAGGCGCCCATTATTCGTTTGGTGAGCCTCATCATCAGCCACGCCCTGGGGGCCAGAGCTTCGGATATCCATATAGAGCCGTTCGAAAACCGCCTCATCGTGCGATACCGGGTAGATGGTGTTATGCACGAGGTGGAGTCCCCCCCGCGGCGTTTTTCAGCGGCGGTGATCTCCCGCATCAAGATCATGGCCAGCCTCGATATCGCCGAGCGCCGACTACCCCAAGACGGCCGCATCAAGCTGCGAATCCAAGGCAAAGAAATTGACCTGCGAGTCTCTACCGTGCCCACCATGCACGGCGAGAGCGTAGTTATGCGTATTCTGGACAAAAGCGGCACAGCGCTGGACTTTGTGACCCTGGGGTTCGACCCCAAATCGCTGGAACGCTTTACTGAAGTGCTCATGCAACCGCACGGCATTTTGCTGGTCACCGGCCCCACCGGTTCGGGCAAGACCACCACGCTCTATACCGCGCTGGACAAGCTCAATAATCCTGATCTGAAGATACTCACTGTGGAAGACCCGGTGGAGTACCAGATGGAGGGCATCAACCAGATTCAGGTCAAGCCCCAAATCGGCCTGAGCTTTGCTAATGCGCTGCGCTCCATCGTTCGCCAGGACCCCGATGTCATCATGATCGGTGAAATTCGCGACCTGGAGACTGCCCAAATCGCGGTCCAGGCTGCATTGACCGGACATATGGTGCTATCAACTTTACACACCAACGATGCCGCCAGCACCGTTAACCGCCTGCTGGATATGGGCATGGACGACTACTTGCTGACGTCCACTGTCAATGGCATTCTTGCGCAGCGTCTGGTGCGCACGCTTTGCACCCACTGCCGTGAGTCCTATCCTGCCCTGCCAGAGGTCGTCGCTGAGCTGAACTTGCGAAAATTCCAGCCTGCAGATGCCGACCCCACTAGTCCGGTAGTTTTGTACCGACCTGTCGGCTGCTCTGAATGTGGCGGCACCGGTTATACCGGGCGCGTCAGCATCGTAGAGTTGCTCACCATGTCGGACGCCATTCGCGCCCTGGTTATGCGCCACGTTACGGCGGGCGAAATCCGTGTGCAGGCCATCGCAGAAGGCATGCAAACCATGTACGAAAACGGTTTGTGCAAGGCCCTGCAAGGCACTACCACCATCGAAGAAGTCATGCGCGTCACCAGGGAAGACTAGCCGTGCCACTGTATAGCTACAAGGCGGTGAGTGCTGCCGGCGAGTCCCAGGAAGCAACCATGGAAGGCGGCAGCCCAGCCGCAGTGGCAGAGCGCCTGCAATCTATGGGGCTCATTCCCATTCGGGTGGTGGAGGTGGCGGCGCCATCCGGCGCGTCCGGTTCGGGCCTGAACTTTTTTGGTAAAAAGAAGGTAACGCAGGCCGATGTGGGTGTTTTTACCCAGGAGCTGGCTACTTTGCTCAAAGCAGGCCTGCCGCTGGACCGCTGCCTGGAAATTTTAATTGGCCTGTCTGCCAACGAATCCGTGCGCGATCTCATGTTGCAGTTGCGTGAAGAGGTGCGCGGTGGGGCTTCGCTGTCCAAGGCCATGGAGGCGCACAAGGGCGTGTTCAACCGCTTTTACCTCAACATGATTCGCGCCGGTGAAGCCGGCGGTGCACTGGATGTGGTTTTGCAACGACTTACCGAGTTCATGGAGCGCTCCCGCGAGTTGCGTGACACCGTGAAGTCGGCTCTGATTTACCCTGCCATTCTGGTGGGCGTTGCCGTGCTCTCGGTAGCCATTTTGCTGATGTGGGTGGTACCCCAGTTTTCGCAAATGTTTGAAGAATCTGGCAAGGCATTGCCGTTGCCCACCCAAATCGTTATCGCCGCTGGGGATACGGTTCGCCTCTACTGGTGGGCCATGGCCTTGGCTGCCATTGGCATTTACAGCTGGTTCTCCCGACAAATGCGCGTTCCTGCCAGCCGTTACCGGTGGGACAGGCGGTTTCTGAGCCTGCCGCTGGTCGGTGATTTGATCGCCAAACTGGAAGTGGCCCGCTTTTCCCGTACCTTGGGCACGCTTATTGGCAATGGCGTGTCGCTACTTACGGCTCTGGCCATCGTCAAGGAAACTCTAAGTAACACCGTGATGTCTGAGGGTTTGGGCAATGTAGCCAGCCAGTTAAGGGAGGGTAAAGGCCTGGGCAAGCCGCTCATGGACACCGGTCTTTTCCCCAAGCTGGCGGTACACTTGGTGCTTGTAGGGGAAGAAACGGGAAAGCTGCAGGACATGCTGATCCGCATTGCCGATATTTATGACCGCGAGGTGCACACCACGGTCAAACGTTTGCTTGCTTTGATGGAGCCAGTGCTGATTTTGGGGCTGGGCTTGGTTATTGGCGGCATCATCATGTCGATTTTGGTAGCCATATTGAGTGTCAATGACTTGGCTATGTAAGCCCCAGCGTTTCATACCCCTTGTTATTTGGAGAGAACTTTGATGGTGAGCAAGAAAAAGACGAACCGGCAGCGGGGATTTACCCTGATCGAGCTGTTGGTGGTGCTGGTAATTCTGGGCCTGTTGGCAAGCGTGGCTGGACCTAGGGTGATCAATTACCTTGGTGGCGCCAAATCAGACACGGCATCTCTGCAAATTGAGGAGTTTGGTGCCACCCTGGACCTTTACAAACTGGAGACCGGGCGCTATCCCACTACCCAGGAGGGCTTACAGGCCCTGGTGCAAGCCCCGCCCGGCGCTGCAGGTTGGAATGGCCCCTACCTCAAGAAAAAAACGCTCCCCAAAGACCCCTGGGGCAATGACTACCGCTACACCTCTCCGGGCCAGCATGGCGCCTTTGACATCAGCTCCCTGGGGGCCGATAACCGCGAAGGTGGTGACGGTGAGAACCGAGACATCAACGGGTGGGAAGACCGCAAAAAGTAAGCCTGGCTAGTCGCCAGGCCGGTTTCACGCTGATTGAGCTGCTGGTCGTCTCCGTCATCATGGTGTTGGCCTATACCTTGGCCGCGCCGCTCATGTCGTCGGGGGTGTCTGGTGCCGAGCTCAAGGCCTCGGCGCGCCAATTGGCAGCGGGTATGCGCAAGGCGCGAAGCAACGCAATTGTCCAAAAGCAGGAAACTCTGGTTACCATTGATGTGGAGGGCCGGCGCTTTCAGATGTCCGGAGACCAGCGCAGCTATCGTTTGCCCAAAAATGCGGAAATCAAGTTGTTCACGGCCCAGTCTGAGCTGAGGACCGATAGCACCGGTGCGATTCGCTTTTTCCCGGACGGCGGCTCTACCGGCGGCCGCGTGACCGTTTCGGCCAATGCCCGAGAATTCGCGGTGGATGTCAACTGGCTCACAGGCCAGGTCACCATTCTGGAGTGAGCATGCGCCAACGTGGTATGACGCTCATTGAAATACTGGTGGCCTTTGTAGTGCTGTCTACCACCATGGCAGTCATCATGCAAATTTTCTCCGGCGGAATACGTAATGCCCGCCTTTCAGAAGGCTACAGCCGTGCCGTGTTTTTAGCTCAGTCTAGACTTGCAGCAGCCGGCGTGGAGCAACGCCTGGTGCCAGGCAATTCCAGTGGGCAAGTGGGCTCGGATCTGCGTTGGCAGGTGCAAGTGGCGCCGTTCGACGATGCTGGCGCTGCGGACAAGTTTTTGCTGCCCACAAGGCTATACGAAGTGCGGGTCAACGTGACCTGGAGCGACGACGGCAAAGACCGCCAGATAGAGTTATCCACACTGCGATTGGGGCCTAAGTCATGACTAGGCAGCGCTTGCGCCACGGCGGCTTCACCTTGCTGGAGCTGCTCATTGCCATCGCGCTTTTGGGCCTGATTCTGGTATTGTTGTTTGGCGGTTTACGGTTGGGCGTGCGTAGCTGGGACGCCGCGCAGCAAAAAGTGGACAACTTGAACGCCGTGCGCTCGGTAGAGTATTTCTTGCGTACAGAATTGTCTCAAATTCACCCCCACAGGTGGAAGCGGGTTTTGGGCCAACCCCTGGCCTTTGTGGGTGAGGGCAACAAACTGAGCTTTGTAGCCCGCTTGCCAGGGCGTATGGGCGCAAAAGGGTTGTACGCTATTGCGCTGGAACTGGAGCAGTCCGGGGACAACCGCCGCTTGGTTTGGAGGCAATTGGCGTTGTCGCCCGAAATGCAGGATTTTTCCGCCCTTGCTCAGGAGAAGGAAACGGTTCTGGCCAGTTTCCAGACCGGCGAGGTGGAAAGCATTGCCCTGAGCTACCTGGGGCAGGAGTCCGATTTGGCTGAGCCCCAGTGGCAAGACCGCTGGCAAAACGCCCAGCGTTTGCCGCTGTTGATTCGCATCCAGGCTCGTTTGTCCAATGGCTCTGATTGGCCCGAATTTCTGGTTGCCCCCATGCTGATGGCGGGTCCAGCACTATGAAGTCGCAACAGTCGGGCGTGGCCTTGGTGCTGGTGCTGTGGGTGATCACACTGCTGGCCGTGATTGCCGGCAATTTCGCCTACAGCATGCGCAGCGAGGCGCTTATTTCCCGTAATCTGATGGCCGCCGCGCAGGCTCAGGCAGTCGCAGACGCTGGCGTGCAAATGGCATGGTTTGAACTGACCAAACCTCCCGCAGACCCCCAGCGCTGGACTGCCAATGGCCTGGTCCGCACGGTGGGTGTCAATGGGGCGGCTCTAAAAATAGTGATTGGCAACGAGTACGGAAAAATTGACATCAACAAAGGCATGGACGCTCTGAGGGATGGACTGTTCAGATCAGTGGGTTTGAGTGCCGAGTTCAGTTCCGGATTGTTGGCGCGGCTAAAATTAGCTACAGCCATTCCCTTTGAGTCGGTAGACGAATTACGTCAGGTAGAGGGTGTTACACCGGAGATTTATCGCTTGCTAGCCCCTTCGCTGACGGTCTATTCAGGCCTGCCCAAGATAAACATTGCTTCTGCCTCGCGTGACGTGCTTATGGCTATTCCGGGCGTCAACCCTGCAGCAGTAGAACAGTATCTGGCTTTAAGAAAAGTAGCCATGGAGGCGGGGCAACCTTTGCCAGTATTTGCAGAGGGTTCACAATACGACTTCAATTCGGGGGGGCGGGTCACCTACTCTGTGGCCAGCATTGCCACCCTGCCAGACGGCACCGTCGCGGCCCGCAAGGCGGTGGGTCGGTTTACCAACAATCCCCATCAGCCTGTCCAGGTGCTGGTGTGGAGTGATGTGCTGGACCCACAGCCCACTTCAGCCCCGACAATTGCGCTTAACTAATTCCAATTGGTAATGACTACAACACTTCACATTGACAGGCAGGGTTTGTCGGAAATCGGCAAAAAACTACTGGCAAGCCCATTCATGCGTTGGTGGCTCGGAGAGTTGCGTGACATGCTGCCTGCCAGCATGCAGGCTTCAGAGCAGGCGGCAGCTGATTTTTTACCCCTGCCAATTGCAGATGTAGCGCACCCACCAGAAAACCCGGGCCGGCGTCCCTTGGCCTTGACGCTGCCTTCGACACAGGTCTTACGAAAAACCCTCACATTACCTCTGGCAACGGAAGAAAACCTGCGCCAGGTGCTGGAATACCAAATTGACCAACTGACACCATTTACACCGACACAGGTCTACTTTGGCTGTCGCGTTCAATCCAGAGATTTCGATGGGGGCCGGATAGTGGTAGAGATGGTGGCAACGCCGCGCGGCCCTGTGGATATTGCACGCAAGACATTGGGCGAGGCTGGTATGGTGGTGAGCGCTTTAGTGGCCCACAACATGTTGCAAGCGGGTGATCTGCTGGACATGCTGGGTGCCGAGTCGGTAAAGGCACCTTCCAGGTGGCGTCAGGGGGCTAACCCCTGGTTGATCGGCTTGGTCGTACTGTTGGCGCTGGCGGTTCTTGCGCTGCCGCTGACAATCAAGCGTGAAGCGGTAGTGCAATTGCTGCCCTTCGTTGAAAAAGGTAAAAAAATAGCCGAAGCAACCGACACCCTGCGCAGGTCCTTGGAGGTCCAAGTTGATCAGCACAATTACTTGCTGGAAAAGAAAAAAAATACCCCATCAACGCTGGTCGCGCTGGAAGAGATTAGCCGAATTCTGCCAGACAACACATGGTTACAGCACCTGGAAGTCAAAGGTAAGGAGTGGGTACTGACCGGCGAGACTGCTTCTTCAACCAAGCTGATAGGCCTGTTCGAACAATCAGCCATGTTTCAGGACGCTAGCTTTCGCGCCCCATTGACCAAAGGGCAGGCGCCAGGAATGGAGCGCTACCAGTTGGCAGTGAAATTGCACTCTCCGGTGGAGCCTGTCAAAGAAGTGCCTGCCGCTGCCGTGTTGGAGGCTGCAACTGCTGCTGGCCCCAATCTGGGGCTGACAGGCACGGCTTCTAGCGCAGTGGGAGGTAGAAAACCATGATTCAGATGACCCCTGTGCAAAGTAAGGTTGCCGCGTTGGCACTTTTGCTTCTGGCCATACTGGCGTCGCTAACTCTGGTTTTTGGCCCCTGGTGGGCGCTCAAGCTGCGCTACGATTCAGCCCTGGACGAAGCAGTAACCCGCCTGGAGCGTTATTCCCGCATTGCGGGTATGCAGGATGGGCTGCAGAAAAAAGCTCTTGAAGTGAAATCGCTGGAAACGTCAAAGCATTTTCTGAAGAGCGCCAGTCCCGCCTTGGCAGCTGCCGAACTTCAAGATTTGGCCAAAACAGTTATTGAAGCCAATGGTGGCAAAATCACCAGCATCCAGATTCTTCAGCACAAAGACGAGACGGGCTACCGCCAAGTTGGAGTCACTCTGCAGTTGTCTGCCACTCAAAGTGTGCTCAAGAGTATGTTGCACGCTATAGAGTCTGCGCAGCCGTTGTTGTTCATTGACAACTTAGTGGTGCGCTCACCTATTGGTAACCAAAACCGAGTTCCCGAGGCAGACTTGAATTTCCAGTTTGACTTGACTGGTTACGCCTTGAAAGGCGCGCCATGAAGTCCATTACGAGTCGTTTGGATACCCTGGCTTGGGGTCTGATAGCAGTCACCCTCGTATTGATGGGCCTGTTGGGTTGGGAGTGGGAGCAAGGATTACAACTGCGTCAAAGCTTGCTGGGCATGCGTAGAGTGCCTGTAACCGAGGTGCCGGCCCAGCAAGTGTTGCCCCCATTTGTGTTGCCAGATGTCCGTACGGGGTTTCCAGAGATGTCCGGTCGACCGGTGTTTAGCCTTGGCCGACGCTATCCGCCACCGGCTGACAAAGTAGTCAGCGTCATGAAAAAAGGGCAGTTCGTGCTGGTGGGTGTTTTGGTAACGCCAAAAATGCGTGCTGCCTTATTGCGCGATGTGCAGACCAACAAAACCGAGTCGGTGGTTGTGGGCGCAGTCATCCGCGGCATCACCCTGGGCGACGTGGGGGCTAACGGCGTTACCCTCCGTCAAGGCGATGAATCAGAGGTCCTGACTTTGCAAATCCAGCGTGGGGCCAAACAACCCCCGGGCGCAGTGCCCCCGCCTGGCCCAAGGCCCTAACCACCCGATTACGCACTTAATTGCCAAGTTTAGGAACGAACATGAATACATATAAGTACAACCCACTGGTGCTCGCCATGACGATGGGTTTTTTGCCTTTGGTGCTCCTAGGCTGCGCAACGAGTTCCAGCACTGGCCCGCAGGCAGCGGTGTCTACTTCGGCGGTCGCTCAAAAGCCTGTCTCCATACCCCAGCCCGCGAAAAGCGATGCAGTGGCTGAACCAGGCAAAACGGCCGCATCTGCCCCTGCTACACCTAAGGCATCAGCGGGCGACGCCAAATCTGTAGCCAAGTTGATTCCCGGAGCCGGTGTATTCGTGCAGCCCGCAACTGTGGCTCCCGCTGCGGACGGCCCACAAGACATTACGCTGAACTTCGAGGGTGCCGATCTGCGCGAGGTAGTGCGGGTCATCATGAGTGACATGATGCGCGAGAACTACACCATAGACCCCCGTGTCAATGGCACAGTCACCATCCATACCAGCCAGCCGGTAGCCAAGTCATCGGTGGGCCCCATTTTGGAGACGGTATTGCGCATGAACGGCGCCGCTATGGTGAAAGAGAGTGGAACCTACAAAATCGCCCCCATCAGCAGCGCATTGAGGGGTGCCAGCACCCCCAAGATGGGCCTGCAGCCTGGCTATGGAGTGCAGATTGTGCCGCTGCAATACATATCGGCACGTGAAATGGCCAAGATTCTGGAGCCCTTGGTGCCCGAGGGCAGCATTCTGCGGGTCGATGAAACCCGCAACCTGCTCATGCTAGCCGGGGGTGAAAACGAAATGCGCCATGCGCTAGAAACTGTCAGTGTGTTTGATCTGGACTGGCTGGCCGGCATGTCAGTGGGACTGTTTACCCTCAAGAGCGTAGAGGTCAAGAGCATCCTGCCTGAGCTGGAAATGCTATTTGGTGAGAAAAGCAAAGGTCCTCTGGCCGGGCTGATGCGCATCATCCCAATTGAGCGCATGAACGCCGTGTTTATTGCTACGGCACGCTCGCATTACCTAGAGCAGGCCAAGGTGTGGATAGAGCGCCTGGACCGCGATAGCGGCAAGAGTGGCGTTCGTTTGCATGTGTACCAGGTGCAAAACGGCAATGCAGAAAAAATTGCTGCCCTGCTCGGCCAGGTGATTGGTGGCAAGGCCACAGGAGCCACTGCATCACCGAGCGTGGCGCCCGGCCTGACGGGCACCACCTTGCAGTCTGGCAGCGGGTCTTCGGCCAGTGGCGCTACAGGCACTGCAAGTCCCGCTCTGGGCTCGGCAGCCTTGCCCAATTCAAGCGCCAGCGCCAGCCAGGCGCAGGCCACTTCGGGCTCTGGTGAAGCACTGGGCTTGGGAGCAGGTACGTCCATTCGCGTCATAGCAGACAAAGACAACAATGCTTTGCTGGTGATGGCCAATGGTGCGGAGTACGAAAAGATTGAAGAAGCCATCAAACGCCTCGATGTGGTGCCCCGCCAGGTGCTGGTAGAGGTAACCATTGCAGAG
>CAJBMJ010000494.1 GCA_903954045.1 uncultured beta proteobacterium
ATCGCCGTCCTGAGACACCCATGGCGCTTGAGATACATTTAACCCCCCGCTTGCGCGCATCCCCTGCGCGTCCACGATGGCGCTGAAACGCCGTCCACGATCAGCCTGAAACAGGCGTCCACGATCGCTGAAATGCGCATTTTATTGATGATGGAAATGGTTGCGAACGGCTGGACCGATACCCGATTCATGACTTACAAGCAGGTGCAGTCCTTGGCACAGGAGATGAAGAAAGCAGGAACGCCGGATGCCGATTTGCCCCATGTGAAGAAGGGCGCGAAATCCATCACCATCTACAAGGTGGGGCGACAGGAAATCAAGCGGGATAAGCTGGATTCATCGGGTAAGCCAGTCCTGGATGAATCGGGCAAACCGGTCAAGGAGACCAGTTTGGGCAAGGTCTTCTTGCAGACGTACAGAATTTTTAACGCCGACAACATTGCCAATCTGGCTCCCTTGCCACAGCCCCAGTCCACACCGTCTTTCGAAGTCCATGGGCAGATTGAAGAATTGGTTAAGAAACTTGGGGTGGCGGTGAGGTACGAACCACAGGCTTCAGCGTATTACGAACCAATGGCGGACCGTATTACCGTACCAGAGCGTTCCCAGTACCAGGACACGGTCAAGGATGGCAAGGTGGTGTTCAGTGGAGCGGCGAAGCACTATTCGGTCCTATTGCATGAGTGTTGCCATGGCACCGGGCACGAAAGTCGACTGAGCCGTCTAATGACTGGCGCAAGGGGAACAGATAGCTATAGCAGAGAGGAGTTGATTAGTGAGACGGCAAGCACCTATCTTATGGCCGAGCTGGGGCTCGAATCGGATGAGGTCATCAAGCAACATGCCAGCTATCTGGACCACTGGGCGAAGATGATTCGGGATGACCCGAAGGCTTTGTTTCAGGCGATGTCTGCGGCGGAGAAGGCGGCGGACTGGTTCATGCAAAGGCATGAGAAGCAGTTGGCTGCGGCTCCTGTTGTGAGTCAGGCTCCTGGGATTACGGTGGGGGTAGGTGTTCAGGCTCCCGCTGTTGCGGCGATGACGGCGACTGCTACGTTGACTTCTCAGGTATCAGCACTGGGAACGACACCGCTTGTGGCTCCTGGTGGGTTTGGGGTGGTGGACCGATTGCCAGCGTCTGGCACACCCACTGTGCGGGTCAATGGCTTGCGTCCGATTGCTGATGTTGTGTCGGGGGTGATGGGGCCTGGCGGGATGGGGTGATTTGTGTTTATCCCAAGGACAGTAAAAATCTCTCTGCACTGACCATGGCTTCTTCATAGGTACCCACCCGAGGTGTTCATGCCCACACCGACCTTGGCGAATGCAGGTCGTGTGCCCACTGAACCATGTGTTTCCACAAAATTTTGGTCGGGCATTGAGACGCTGCAGCCACCTCCTCTATGGTCGCAACGATCAGCGACAACGGTGCCTCATCCAACAGCGTGGCTACCTGCGCTGTGATGTGAGAGGGCAAATGGCCTTCAACAAGTGCAGAAGCCAAAGCACCTGGCTCCAGACCGTGCTTGTAGCTCACGCTTGCAGTTTGGCTGACCAAGTGCAGCGCGTTGCGGGGGCGCTGTTGCGAGGTGGCACCCAGTTGTAAACCAAGCAATTCCAACACCGTGATGAGCTTGGCAGCTCCCAGATCCTTGATAGTGCCTGCTTCAAGCGAATGGATGGTTGAACGGGAAAGCCCGCTGAGCTTGGCCAGCCTGTCCTGAGACAAGCCTATGACTTTCCTGCCCTGCTGTACGAGATGACCGATGTCTGCCAGATTCATGGCAAGAATTGGAGCATGTGGTTAAAAATATGTCAAATATATTAGACAAATATAGGCATCGACTAAATGTTTCCAGACTTTGAACAACCCATTTCAGCAGCCCCAACTCACCCAGCGTGACAGCAATCCACCCTCAAACCCTCGGTTAAGGCGTCCCTTTCTGTCCACAGGTAGGCCTCATCCCCTTACATGGCATTCGCCAAATGCCTGGTATTACACCTTCATGAGCGTCTGTCGCCTGAATTCGTCAGCAGCCAGAGCTAAGTCAGGAATGACGGAGGTCATCTTGTCTAGCCATTTCAAGCGGTTTTCTTCATCCACCCAAACCATCGACATTGCACGAGCCCAGGTGAACCAGTGAACCTGCAAGTCAGAAATTGAGAGGGTTTCTGTATCCCCGATTTCCACGCAGAGGTTAGCAATCAGGCTTGAATTAGTCACAAAAAATGGAATTTCTCTGGCTGAATATGAAAGGTCCGGTGCATCTGCATTGCTTAACTTGGCGCACATGTCGTCCAGTAGCAGTCCGGTCCCATCCGCAACACTGAGCAGTCTGATCTGAGCCTTAGCAAACTTTTCGTCACAGCCTACCGAAGCATCGGTCGAAAGCTTCAAGTCCTGGATTTCAGTTCGGACATTCGTAAACAACTCCTTGGTCCTAAACCGAACAATCGCTGAACGGAGTTCGCCATGGAATCCCAAAGCAGGCGATGAAACTCTTGTGGCCGAACCCCTTGGTCTTCCACGCTTTCTTACTACAAGCTCAGGTTCCAGCACTGGTAGCGGCTCATACTCAGACAACATCGTTTTGTCCAAATAAGCAGCCATCTCAACGATAGAGACAAGTATCTTGTTGCCTACACCCCGACTTACCCTGAAAGGAAGCTTGCCTTCATGACTGAGGTTATATAGATGGCCACGTCCGTACCTCATCAATGAAGAAATCTGGTCAATGTCCAGCATTAATACACCTGGAAACATGGCTTGAAGTAGTGCAAGGTGCTTTGGGGCCATACAAAATGATGTCGGATTTGACAACTACACACATGCAGGCCTGCCTTAAACAACCTGCGTTGCAATTTAACTACCTCAACACCCGCCCCAGGCTTCCCAAACTTCCCAAACTTCCCAAACTTTTCCCAAACTGGACAACTGAAAAGGGGTGAAATCTGGTGAAAACGGATGAAATCCAATGAACTAGACTTAACCCGTGAAAATCAACTAAGTGCTTGATCTACAAGGTGTTTTTGTCGATTTCTAGTGGTGCGACCGACTGGACTCGAACCAGCACAGTATTGCTACCGACAGGACCTAAACCTGTTGCGTCTACCAATTTCGCCACGGTCGCACTGAAAACAGCCTCGCATTCTAGCCTGCTGGCTGGGGCTCCCGCTTCACCCGGAACCAGGCCGCATACATGGCAGGCAGCGCCAGTAGCGTCAGGACGGTGGCCACTACCAGTCCTCCCATGATGGCCACGGCCATCGGGCCCCAGAATGTCGAGCGTGAGAGCGGGATCATGGCCAGCACCGCAGCTGCCGCGGTCAGGACGATGGGCCTGAGCCGACGCACTGCAGATTCAACGATCGCGTCCCAGGTCGGAACACCGGCTGCCCGGTCTTGTTCAATCTGGTCAATCAGAATGACCGAGTTGCGCTGGATCATGCCCATCA
>CAJBMJ010000495.1 GCA_903954045.1 uncultured beta proteobacterium
AAAACAGTTGGTCTTCTTAGATATATCTATTTAGACCGTTGATTTATAAGGATATTTTAGATGTGGCGCAATTTTTGCAATACCCATCCTTATCGCTTAGGAGGGGGCCGTTCTATCCATTGAACTACGAAGACCGTGGCGGCATTGTAAATGCCGCCTCTCTGGCTATTTGGTGAGCTGACGCATGGCGTCTTCCAGGCCTTTGAGGGTGAGCGGATACATCTTTTGATGCATCAGCTGCTGCACCACGGCGATGCTCTGGCGGTATTGCCAAACACCCTGGGGTTCGGGGTTGATCCAGGCAAATTTGGGGAATGCGTTGGTCAGGCGCTGGAGCCACTCGGCCCCCGCCTCCTGGTTGTTGTATTCCACGCTTCCGCCGGGTTGAAGAATCTCGTAGGGGCTCATGGTGGCATCGCCCACAAAGATCAGTTTGTAGTCTTTGTTGTACTTGCGGATGATGTCCCAGGTCTCGAACTTTTCGGCGAAGCGGCGGCGGTTGTTCTTCCACATGAAGTCGTACACACAGTTGTGGAAGTAATAAAACTCCAGGTGCTTGAACTCCGTCTTGGTGGCGCTGAACAACTCTTCCACGCGGGCGATGTGCTCGTCCATGGTGCCGCCCACGTCCATCAACAGCAACACCTTGACGTTGTTGTGCCGCTCGGGCCGCATCTTGATGTCGAGGTAGCCCGCGTTGGCTGCCGTTTTGCTGATGGTTTCGTCCAGGTCCAGCTCGTCTTCATGGCCCTCGCGGGCGAACTTGCGCAGGCGACGCAGTGCCACCTTGATGTTGCGCGTTCCGAGTTCCTGCGTGTCGTCGTAGTCCTTATAGGCGCGTTGGTCCCACACCTTGACTGCGCTTTTGTTGCGGCCTTTGTCCTGTCCGATGCGAATGCCTTGCGGGTTCTGGCCGTAGGCGCCAAAGGGTGACGTGCCGCCCGTGCCGATCCATTTGCTGCCGCCCTCGTGACGCTCTTTTTGCTCTTCGAAGCGTTTTTTGAGCGTTTCCATCAACTCGTCCCAGCCCATTTTCTGGATCTTGGCCAGCTCTTCGGGGCTGAGGTTGAGTTCCAGATTCTTGCGCAGCCACTCCAAAGGAATTTCCTTGGTGAAGTCGGCAATCATTTCCACGCCTTTGAAGTAGGCGGCAAAGGCGCGGTCGAATTTGTCGTAGTGCTTTTCGTCCTTCACCAGCGCCGTACGGCTCAGGTAGTAGAAGTCGTCAATCTTGTAGCCGCTGCTGTAGGCTTCATCGAAGGTGTCGGTCTCCATCGGCTCGGTGTTGGGGCCGACCACGCCTTTTTGAAGCGCTTCGAGCAAAGTCAGGTACTCCTTGACGGATACCGGCAACTTGGCCGAGCGTAGGGTGTAGAAAAAGTCGAGCAACATTCCAGGCCCTTTCAGATGCGCGGCTTGGTCAGCAGATAGAGCAATTGCGCCTTGGCCTCTGGCCATTCGCCAGCACGCATGCTGTACATCACCGTGTCGCGGATGGTGCCGTCGCGGCGCAGGGCATGGCCGCGGATCACACCGTCTTTCTTTGCGCCCAGACGTTCAATGGCGGCTTGGGACGCAAAGTTGAAGTTGTCGGTACGCCATCCCACCACATGACACTGCAGGGTTTCAAAAGCGTGGGTCATCATCAGCAACTTGGCCGTAGTGTTGATATGGGTGCGCTGGCAACTTTTGGCGTACCAGGTCCAGCCAATCTCTACGCGCTTGATGGCAGGAACGATGTCGTGGTAGCTGGTACAGCCCAGTACTTTGCCCGTCTTCTGCTCGGTGACGGCAAAGGCAAACCGGCTGCCCGCTTCACGCATGGCCAGGGCGTCTTCAATGTACTTTCGTGTGTTCTCGGGTTCTGGCACCGAGGTGATGCGCAGCTTCCACAATTCGCCGTCTGCAGCCGCAGCCCGCAGACCCTCCTCATGCAAAAGCGCCAGAGGCACAAGTTGCACGCCCCGATCAGTAAGAACCACCGGCTCGATAAATGCCACCGTCACTCCTTGTTTTTTGCCTGGTATTGCCGCCAGCGACGGGCCGCCTGCAACCCCAGGCCACCGCCGAGTCCGACCAGAAGAATGCCGCCAATGCTTTCGTTGCCATATCCAGGGGCAAAAATGTCCAGCCCCAATAAGCGGGAAATCCAGAATCCCAGCAAGGCACCACCGACAAAACCGACGGCATCCGAAAGGCCTTCAAGCCATAGATTGTTGTTCATGGGCTGAGCCTTCTATCGGTTGTTGCGCTGCATAAACATCAGCTTTTCAAACAGTGACACGTCCTGTTCATTTTTCAATAGAGCGCCAACCAAGGGGGGCACTGCCATTTTCTCGTCCTTGCTTTGCAGAGCTTCCAGTGGAATGTCTTCTGCCAAAAGAAGTTTGAGCCAGTCCAGCAATTCGCTGGTGGAGGGTTTCTTCTTCAGGCCGGGCAGGTTGCGAACCTCGTAGAAAGTCTTCATGGCTGCATTGAGCAACTCTTTTTTCAGCCCCGGAAAGTGCACGTCCACAATGCTTTGCATGGTGACAGCGTCCGGAAACTTGATGTAGTGGAAGAAGCATCGGCGCAAGAAAGCGTCTGGCAGCTCTTTTTCGTTGTTGGAGGTAATGAACACCAGAGGCCGGTGCTTGGCCTTGATCAGCTCGTGGGTCTCATAGCAATAAAACTCCATGCGATCGATTTCGCGCAGCAAGTCGTTGGGAAATTCGATGTCGGCCTTGTCTATTTCGTCAATCAGCAGCGCAACCGGTTGATCGGCGGTAAACGCCTGCCACAGCACGCCTTTAACAATGTAGTTGTGGATATTTTTGACACGTTCGCCTCCGTCCACGTCCGAGAGCTGGGAGTCGCGCAGACGACTGACGGCATCGTATTCGTACAGACCTTGCTGCGCCTTGGTGGTGGATTTGATGTGCCATTGCAGCAAAGGCATGTTCAGCGCCTGTGCCACTTCCTCGGCCAGCATGGTTTTGCCGGTTCCTGGTTCGCCCTTGACCAGCAGCGGGCGTTGCAGGGTGATGCCTGCGTTCACCGAAAGCATCAGGTCTTGGGTTGCAACGTAGTTTTTTGTTCCGTGGAATTTCATGCTTCAGGACTTCAAAAGGCGGGGATTACCCGGACAGTGAAAAAAAGGTAGCTCTATATAATGGCTGCAGCATCAGAGCGGGGCACTGCCTGCTTTGATGGATCTCAAACACCGTTTGATTGTCCTCTCAAAATGAATAAATTTCTGACATCGCTTTCCTCTGTAGTTGTCGCATGCGTGACCACTTTTGCTGCCCATGCCCAAGACATAAGAGGCGATGTTTTCGCCGGTGAGAAAAAAACGGCCATGTGTGTGGGATGCCACGGCATTCAGGGCTACCACACGGGTTTCCCCGAGGTGCACAAGGTCCCCAAGATCTCCGGACAAAGTGCAAAGTACATTGCTTCTGCACTCAATGCCTATAAGAAGGGTGATCGCAAACACGCCAGCATGCGCGGCATAGCTGCGAACCTGACAGACAAAGACATTGCCGACCTGGCCGCGTATTACGCAGACCACGGAGTTCGCATGCCCGAGCCTGAAAAAGCGGCCCCAGGCAGCGCCCGTGCGCAAGAGTTGGTCCTCAAGGGTGGATGCGTCTCATGCCATGGAGACAGTTTCAGCAAGCCTATTGATCCGTCTTACCCCAAAATCGCGGGCCAGTACAGCGATTACCTGTATGTGGCACTCAAGTCGTACAAGACAGAAGGTGTGCCCCAAATCGGCCGTTCTAACGGCATCATGGGCGGCATCGCCAAGCAGTTTTCCAATGCCGAATTGAAGGAGCTGGCCAATTACCTGGGCAGTTTGCCTGGTGAGTTGCAGACAGTTCAGCCGGGCCGTTTCCGCTAGATCCCTGGTCAGTCTCGCGTGGCGTGCCGCTGCACGCACGCGATGTAGGCATTTCCGTCGGGTGGGCGACCTGCACGCTGACTCTCCCACAGCATTTTCCCCAGGCACTCCATGACATCGTGGTGGGCTTCGTGCAAGGAGTTGCGTTTATGCGCCAACAACTCTACCGCCTGGCGGATACCACGCGGTTGGTCAATGCTGCACTGCTCGCTAATGCTTAAGTGCATGCTCAGGTGCAAAAACGGGTTGGTGCGCCCCTCCGTCGCCTCGTACATGGTGGTCAGCGCCGTATCCACATCTGCAAAGTCTGCGTGGTACTCGGGGTGCTCATCCATCCACTGGCTTGCTATTGTTTCAATAGCTTCCAACGCAGAACCCGCGCGGGCCTTGGCGTAAACAGAGCAGAAAAAACGCCGAACATCGGCTTGGGATGGGCTGAACATTCAGTGAGGTTAACATGCCCGCTTCCACTTAGCTCCTGCGTTGACGCGGTACCCACAGTGAACTTTCCCCTGATTACGGATCCTTTCTTTTACGCAGTTACCATCCCTGCGGTTTTGTTGCTGGGCGTGAGTAAAAGCGGTTTTGGTGCGGGCTTTGGATCCCTGGCCGTGCCCCTCATGGCGCTGGCGGTAACGGTTCCGCAAGCCGCAGCCATTTTGATGCCCGTGCTGTTGCTGATGGACCTGCTGGGCATGGCTGCTTTCCGCAAGGACTTTGACATCAAGCTGCTCAAGTTTTTGGTCCCTTTCGGCATGCTGGGCATTGTTATTGGAGCGTTGCTCTTCAGAATGCTCAATGCGCACACCGTAGCGGCCATGGTGGGCGGGTTCACCCTGCTGTTTTTGGCGCAACGTCTGCTGTTCCCGCCAAGACCGGGCAGTGCTCCACCGCCCACCTGGCTGGGCGCAGTGCTCACCACCACCTCGGGATTCACCAGTTTTGTGGCGCATGCAGGCGGACCGCCCATCAATGCCTACGTGATTCCCCTCAAGCTGTCTCCGTTGAAATTTACCGCCACGATGGCGTTCTTCTTCTTTGTGGTAAATCTCAGCAAGTGGATTCCGTACGGCATGTTGGGATTGCTGGACATGCGAAATATGGCTACCTCGCTGGTGTTGCTGCCCTTGGCCCCCATCGGAGTGTGGGTGGGGGTACGCATGGCACGGCGCATCAGCCAGGTGCTGTTTTACCGATTCATTTACGTGGGTATGTTTCTGACAGGCGTGAAGCTGCTTTGGGACGGGCTGATGTAGGTCATGCCCTTTGCTGGGCCAGCAATGCAGCTCAGGTCTGCCGCGGAGAATCCTTTGTGACGGGCGTGGCCCGGGATTCCTGCGCCATCTGCTCTTCCAGTTGCTGCCGTCCTTCCTTGGACACCGCAATCAGCTTGGCGCGGTCCTGGTAATGGGGGTGCAGCTTTTCAAACAGTTCGAGGTTGTGCTGGCGAAATCGCTGGGTGATTTGCAGGACTTCTTCGGCGGGTTTTCCCAACAAAGCTAAAACGCTGCGGGCACTTTCCAGGCTGGACTCAAACATTTCACGCTGCACCAGCATTACGCCGCGGTCGCGCAGCTTGTTCCAGTGCGTCACGTCGCGGGCGCGGGCCACGATTTGCAAACGGGGGAAGTGCGCCTGCACCATATCCACAATTTCCAGTGACTGGTCCACGTCGTCCACCGCCAGCATAAGAATCTTGGCGTGCTGTGCCCCGGCGGTGCGCAGCAAGTCCAGCCGGGTGGCATCGCCATAAAACACCCGGTAGCCAAAGCTGCGTGCGGCATCAATCATTTCTGCATCGTGGTCCAGCACCGTGCAGGGGATGCCCTGGGCCAGGAGTACCCTGGCGACGATCTGGCCATAGCGCCCGAACCCCGCCACGATGATCGGCGCCTCCTGCTGCTCTGAAATTTCCTCGGGTTTGGGTGCTCCGCTGTGGGCGTAACGCGGCAACAGCAGTTTGTCGATGGCCACCAGAATCACCGGGCTGACCAGCATGGACACCGCCACCGCGCCAATCAGCAAAGACGCGGTTTCTGCCGGAAAAACCTTGGCTCCTGCAGCAGCCTGAAACACCACAAAGGCAAATTCGCCACCTTGGGCCAGCAGCAGGGTAAAGACGGGGCGCTCCTGGAATGGCAGTTGGATCAACCGGCCCAGGCTGTAAATAACCGCCGCCTTCACCACCAGAAAGCCGAGCACTACCGCCGCCATCAGCCCCGGTGAGCGCATCAGCACGCCAAAGTCGATGCTCATGCCGACCGCAATAAAGAACAAGCCGAGCAGCAGCCCCTTGAAGGGTTCGATGTCCGTTTCCAGTTCGCGCCTGTATTCACTCTCCGCCAGCAGCACACCTGCCAGAAACGCTCCCAGCGCCATGCTCAAGCCCACCAATTGCATCAAGGCAGCAATGCCTACGACCAGCAGAAGGGCCGCTGCCGTAAAAATTTCCGGGGTGTTGGACTTGGCTATCCAGCGAAGCAGCGGGCGCACCAGCAGGCGGCCACCGAGCACAATGCTGGCGATGACTGCTACTATTTTGAGAGCTTCCCAGGCAGGATCTACCTGCGCTACGCCCTCATCAGGCATGGAGGCTGCGCCCAGAATGGGCAGCAAGGCCAGGATAGGAATGGCAGCCACATCCTGAAACAGCAAAATGGAAAATGAGGCTTGTCCGCTACGCGTTGGCATCAGGTTGCGTTCACCCATCACCTGCAGCGCGATGGCTGTGCTGGAAAGTGCCAACCCCAGCCCGGCCACCAGACTGGTTTTCCAGCCCACGCCTGCCAGCAGGCCCACTGCCGCCAAAACCAATGCGCAGCCCAGCACCTGCGCGCTGCCCCAGCCAAAAATCGGTCTTCGCAAACTCCAAAGGCGCTTGGGTTCCAGCTCCAGCCCCACCAGAAACAGCATCAGCACCACGCCAAACTCGGCAAAGTGCAAGATATCCTCCACATTGGTGACTAGCCCCAGGCCCCAGGGGCCAATGGCTATGCCTGCCGCCAAATAGCCGATGATGGAGCCCAAGCCAACCGCTTTGCTCAAGGGCACGGCAATCACGGCGGCGCTGAGGTAAATGAAGCTGTTGATGAGCCAGGTAGGTGCGTGTTCCATACCGCTAACATAGCGCAAAAGCCAATACAGAGGAGCCAGTCATGCCAGTTGTTGTCGTTGCCAACCCCAAGGGGGGTGTTGGCAAGTCCACTTTATCCACCAATGTGGCGGGTTACTTTGCGTCGCAGGGCCACGCTGTCATGCTGGGCGATGCAGACCGGCAGCAGTCTTCGCGCCTCTGGCTCGGCCTGCGCCCAGAGGCAGCCAGACCGATTCATGCTTGGGACATTGGGCCGGATCTGGTGGCCAAGCCGCCCAAGGGAACCAGCCATGTGGTACTGGACACTCCTGCCGGTCTGCACGGCTGGCGTTTCAAGGATGTGATGAAAATGGCCGACAAGATCATCGTGCCCTTGCAACCCAGCGTTTTTGACATTTTTGCGACCCGCGCGTTTCTGGACGCACTGGTGAGCAACCAGCATGCCATGAAGGCGCAGATCGGTTTTGTAGGCATGCGGGTAGATGCACGCACCATCGCCGCCGACAAGCTGGTGGAGTTTGTCGAGTCGCTGGGCTTGCCGGTGCTGGGGTATTTGCGCGATACGCAGAACTACATTCACCTGGCTGCGCGAGGGCTGACGCTTTTTGACGTTGCGCCGTCCAAGGTAGAGCGTGACCTGGAGCAATGGAAGCCGCTGTGCGAATGGCTCGATCAATCTGGCACTCCTGCGCAAACACCATGAAAACTTTTGAGACCCTTGCAGAACTCTCCGCCCAGGTGGGTAAGGACATTGCGGTGAGCGACTGGATTGTGGTGACACAGGAGCGCATCAACCAGTTTGCCCAGGCGACGGGAGACCACCAATGGATTCATGTGGACGTTGAAAAAGCCAAGGCGGGGCCGTTTGGTGCGCCTATTGCCCATGGTTTTCTGACTTTATCGTTGCTACCGCTTTTCTTTGAGAACGCCCTGGAAATACTGGACGTGCGCATGGGCGTGAACTACGGACTCAACAAAGTACGATTTATCGGTCCTGTTCCGGTGGACAGCCGCTTGCGCGGACACATCAAGCTGCTCAGCAGTGAACCCATTGACGGCAACGGAGTTCAAACCACCTGGGAAATCAAGATCGAGCGAGAAGGCGCTGGCAAACCGGTGTGTGTGGCGGAATCCATCGCCCGGATGTACGTCTGAGGTTACGAAGCGAACCCGTTTTGTCGCCATGCCTCGAAGACCGTCACCGCAACGGCATTGGACAAATTCAAGCTGCGCTGGCCTTCCAGCATGGGTAACTTCAGGCTTTGCCCCGGCCCAAAAGAAGCGCGAACCGACTCTGAAATACCTTTGGTTTCCGA
>CAJBMJ010000496.1 GCA_903954045.1 uncultured beta proteobacterium
CATGCGTTCAATGAGCCTGGAATCCTTCGTCAACTTTTGGCTGCTACGGATCGGTTTGCTGCCTGAGTTTCCCTTTCTGAGCTCGCAACAGGCCGTGGGTGCACGCCGCCGTTCGTGTCCCCCGCCCTTCGGGCTCCTCCTTTACCTCACTTTGGCATACACCCACGGCCTGATGCTGCGAACCGATTTTTGTAGCCCAGTCAGGGATGTGGTGGCGAATCTGCTGGGTGGGGCGTTCTGCGTAGGTAAAGGAGGAGGCCGAAGGCCGGGGGACACGAAGCAGAACGTCTCGCCCAGTAGATTGCCACTCGGTAGGCGAAGAGTTTGCCTTTAGACCCCTGCGACAATGCGGCCAGCTATGGAAACACTGAATACTCTGGAAGACTGGCTCGGCTACTGCGAGCGCCTGCACCCCAAAGCCATCGACATGGGGCTAGAACGCGTGCAAACCGTGGCTCGCCGCATGGGTTTGCGATTTGACTGCCCGGTCATCACCGTGGCCGGAACGAACGGTAAAGGCTCTACCTGCGCCATGCTGGAGGCTATTTTGGGCCAGGCGGGATACAGGACCGGTGTGTATACCTCGCCCCATCTGGTCCATTTCGAGGAACGTTTGCGTTTGCGTGGGGAGCCAGTTCCTGCTCCGCTATTGATAGCAGCTCTTGCAGACGTGGAGAGCGCTAGAGCCAAAAAAGGCGATGAAATATCGCTTACGTATTTTGAGATGACGACCCTGGCCATTTTGCAAGTCATGGCACAGAGCGACCTGGAAGTGGCGATTCTGGAGGTGGGATTGGGTGGCCGTCTTGATGCGGTCAACATCATTGACACGGATTGCGCCATCATCACCAGCATTGACCTGGACCACACAGAACTGCTGGGCAAAGACCGCGAAAGCATCGGTTTCGAGAAGGCAGGCATCATGCGCACCGGTCGCCCTGTGGTGGTGAGCGACCCCGTTCCGCCGCAAAGCGTGCTGGACCGCGCCATGGAAGTGGGTGCTGACCTGTGGCGTGTGGGGCAGGACTTCAATGTATCGGGCGACAAGCAGCAGTGGGGCTGGGCTGGGCGCGGACGGCGCTATAGCGGCTTGGCCTATCCGGCGCTGCGGGGGGCTAACCAGCTAGTGAATGCGGCGGGCGTGCTGGCTGCGCTTACCGCTCTGCGCGAAAAGCTGCCGGTCAACGCACAGGCGGTCCGCAATGGACTGGCTTTTGTAGAGTTGCCTGGCCGGTTTCAGATCATTCCTGGTGAGCCCACGCTGGTACTCGATGTGGCACACAACCCGCATTCCGTGGCCGCACTGGCTGCCAATCTGGACGCCATGGGCTACTTCCCAACCACCCACGCGGTTTTTGGGGCCATGGCCGACAAGGACCTGGCACCCATGCTGGCGCGCGTCAATCCGCTGATTGACCGCTGGTATTTCACCGACTTGCCCACCGCTCGGGCTGCCACGGGCGAGGCTCTGAAGCTAAACTGGCAAATCCACAATACGCGCAAAGAAGCGCATGGCCGTTCTTTCGCAAGCCCCTTGCTGGCCCTGCAAGCGGCCATCGATGCGGCGGACCCCACTGATAGAATTGTTGTCTTTGGGTCGTTCTACACCGTGGGCGGCGTTCTGCAGCAGGGCGTGCCCCGTTTGCAGGCCAAACATTTGAAGTCTTAAGTCACCCCACACATGGCATTTTTCAAGTTTCGCAAAGGTGGCGACGAGCATCCCACACCCACCCCCGCTGCGCACAGTGTGGATGCCTTGCGCAAGCGCGCACGCCATCGCCTGATCGGTGCGGCTGTTTTGGTGCTGGCCGGTGTCATCGGATTTCCGCTGCTGTTTGATAACCAGCCGCGCCCCATTGCGGTGGATATTCCGATCGAGATTCCAGATAAAAACAAAGTGAAGCCGCTGGTTGCGGGCCCTGCGGTGGTTCCTGCAGCGCCGCCTTCCGCAGCAGTTCCAGAGAAAACTGCTGCCACTCCAGCGCCCAAAGTGAGTGTGCCCAAGGAAGAGATCATTGCCACATCGACTCCGCCCAAGGTTGAGGTCAAGAAAGACGCCAAGCCGGTCGAAAAACCGGTAGAAAAGCCCAAAGAAAAGACGTCCGAGCCTGTCAAAGCCAAAGTGGACGAAGCTGCCAAAGCGCAGGCTTTGCTAGAGGGTAAAGAAGCCGACAGCAAGCCGGCCGCTTCTACCGCTATCCGTTTTATTGTGCAAGTGGGCGCCTATACCGATGCCGTCAAGATGCAGGAAGTACGTTCAAAGCTTGAGAAAGCGGGTCTCAAAACCTATACCCAAGTCATCACTGCGCCAGAGGGCAAGCGCACACGCGTGCGGGTGGGTCCATTTGAAACCAGGGCTGATGTAGACAAGGTAGCGGAAAAAATCAAAAAACTGGATTTGCCTGCGGCCATTCTGGAGCTGTAGGAGCCGTTCGTACGCATGCCCACCCTGGACTGGATTTTTCTGGCAGTGCTGCTGGCATCCCTGGTGATTGGAGCCTGGCGCGGGCTGGTTTACGAAGTTTTGTCATTGCTGAGTTGGGCTGCCGCATTTGTGGCTGCCCAATGGTTTGCGCCACAGGCTGCAGAGTGGTTGCCCATGTCGGGCGCCTCAGAGTCCATTCGCTATGCCGCGGGCTTTGTTCTTGTATTTGTTGTCTGTATCTTTGTGGGCGGGACTGTGGCGTTCATCACCCGCAAACTGGTGACCGCTGTGGGCTTGCGCCCCGCAGACCGGGCTCTGGGTGCGTTGTTCGGTTTGATGCGGGGTGCACTGCTGCTCATGGTCATGACCGTAGTTGTGGGCATGACACCGTTGAAGACGGCAGTTGCCTGGCAGGAGTCCATGGGAGCACGGGTTACCTCCGTGGTTCTGGTGGGTCTCAAGCCTGTGCTGCCGCAGGAATTTGGAAAATATCTACCTTCATGAGTAAACATCTATGTGCGGAATAGTTGGTGTAGTCAGCAACGCAGCAGTGAACCAGCTGATTTATGACGCTTTGCTGCTGCTGCAGCACCGGGGGCAGGATGCTGCTGGTATCGTGACCCAGCAAGAGCGCAAGTTCTTCATGCACAAGGCCAAGGGTATGGTGAAGGATGTGTTTCGTACCCGCAATATGCGCTCGCTGCCGGGCAACTGTGGTTTGGGCCAGGTACGCTACCCCACAGCGGGCAATGCATTTAGCGAGGAGGAGGCGCAGCCTTTCTACGTGAACGCACCTTACGGCATTGTGCTGGTGCACAACGGCAATCTGACCAACGCCCATGCGCTCAAAAGCGAGCTCTTCAGCACCGATCACCGCCACATCAACACCGAGAGCGATTCCGAAGTGCTGCTCAATGTGCTGGCGCATGAAATTGAATTGGCAACCCGTGGCTCCCTGCTACAGGCCCAGGATTTATTCACCGCCGTTGCCAACGTACACCGCCGTGTCAAGGGCTCGTATGCAGTCATTGCCCTGATTGCAGGCCATGGTGTGCTGGCGTTTCGCGATCCCTATGGCATTCGCCCGTTATGTATGGGCAAGAGCGCCGATGGCACGGTCATGATTGCCAGCGAATCGGTGGCGTTGGAAGGTACCTCGCATCTTTTTGAGCGCAACATCCATCCCGGTGAAGCCGTGTTTGTCGACCTTCAGGGCAACGTGCATGCCAAGCAGTGCGCCGATAACCCTGTACTGTCACCCTGCATTTTTGAGTACGTGTACTTGGCGCGGCCAGACTCTGTGATGGACGGTATTTCGGTGTACCAGGCTCGACTCAATTTGGGTGAGACCCTGGCCAAGCGTGTGATTTCGACCGTGCCTCCGAATGAGATTGATGTGGTTATCCCGATCCCTGAGTCCAGCCGCCCCAGCGCTGCACAACTGGCGCAATTGCTGGGTTTGCCCTATCGCGAAGGTTTTGTGAAGAACCGCTACGTGGGCCGCACCTTCATCATGCCGGGCCAGGCAGTGCGAAAAAAATCGGTGCGCCAGAAGCTCAATGTGATTGCCAGTGAATTCAAGGGTCGCAATGTCCTGCTGGTTGATGACTCTATTGTGCGTGGCACCACCAGCCGCGAGATTGTGCAGATGGCCCGCGATGCCGGTGCCCGCAAGGTGTACATGGCCAGCGCAGCACCGCCAGTGCGCTTTCCCAACGTGTATGGCATTGACATGCCCACCAGCAATGAGTTGGTTGCGCACAACCGCACGGTCGATCAAATTCGCGAAATCATCGGTTGCGATGCGCTGATCTATCAAGATGTTGAAGGCATGAAAAAGGCCATTGGCTCCCTGAACAAGGAATTGGCCGGTTTTGATGCCTCCTGCTTTGACGGGGTGTATGTCACAGGCGACATCACTTCCGATGACATCCAGCGCTTGAATGAAAGCCGGGTCGGCGGTGATGAAGGGCAGGAAGACACCTCTCGCCTTGCGCTGCCCAACCATGAGGATTGATGTGCCATGACTGATCAACAAAAGTTTGCCGAACTGCACCCGGATACGTTGGCAGTGCGATCAGCGGTAGAACGAAGCCAGTACGGCGAAAACTCCGAGGCCCTGTACCTGACAAGCGGCTATGTCCAGACCAGCGCGGCATCTGCCGCAGCGCGCTTTGCAGGTGACGAAGACGGCTTCACCTATGGCCGCTACGGCAACCCCACCGTTACAAGTTTCGAGCAACGCCTGGCGGGCATGGAGGGCGCAGAGGCCTGCATTTCCACCGCCTCTGGCATGTCTGCCATTTTGATGATGTGCATGGGTTTGCTGCAGTCGGGCGACCATGTGGTGTGTTCGCAGTCGATGTTCGGCTCCACCATCAAGCTCATCGGTTCCGATCTGGCCAAGTTTGGTGTGCAGTCCAGCTTTGTGTCCCAAACGGATATTGACGACTGGAAGGCGGCCGTGCGGCCCAATACAAAGTTGCTGTTTGCAGAAACACCGACCAACCCCTTGACCGAAGTGTGTGACATTGCCGCTCTGGCCGAGATTGCGCACAAGGCTGGAGCGCTGGTGGCTGTGGACAACTGTTTTGCCACACCTGCCTTGCAAAAGCCCATGGCTTTTGGCGCAGACATCGTGATGCATTCAGGAACCAAGTTTCTCGATGGACAGGGCAGGGTGATGGCAGGAGCTTTGTGTGCCAGCCAGAAGCTGGTGACAGAAAAGTTTTTGCCAGTGCTCAAAAGCGGTGGCATGACTCTGGCACCGTTTAACGCATGGGTGGTGCTCAAGGGAATGGAAACCCTCGACATTCGCATGCGCGCCCAATCTGCACAGGCACTGGCATTGGCGCAATGGCTGCTCTCGCATCCCCAGGTGGACCGTGTGCATTACCCCGGACTTGAGAGCCACCCGCAGCACCGTCTTGCGCTGGCGCAGCAAAGCAACCTGGGTGGAGCGGTGCTGTCGGTGTCGATCAAGGCCGATAGCCCCGAGCACGCGCGAGCCCGTGCCTTCCATGTGCTGGACTCCATGCAAGTCTTGTCGCTGTCTACCAACCTGGGCGATACCAAGACCCTGGTGGCACACCCGGCCAGCACTTCGCATGGGCGCTTGACGGAGACCCAAAGGCAGGCTGCTGGTGTGGTGCAAGGACTCATACGCATCAGCGTGGGGCTGGAGCATCTGGACGACATAAAGAACGATTTACTGCGCGGCCTTGACAGCCTGATTTGAGCATGACCAAAACACGTACCCGCTTTGCACCATCGCCTACCGGCTTTATTCACCTGGGCAATATTCGCTCTGCGCTGTATCCCTGGGCGTTTGCCCGGTCGACCGGTGGTGACTTCATTTTGCGCATTGAAGACACCGATCTCGAGCGCTCTACCCAGGCCGCAGTAGACGTGATTATTGAAGGCATGTCCTGGCTCGGACTGAACCACGACGAGGGCCCGTTCTATCAAATGCAGCGCATGGATCGATACAAGGCCGTATTGGCGGAAATGCAGACTCAGGGTCTGGTCTACCCGTGCTACATGAGCGTTAAAGCGCTGGATGCCTTGCGCGAGCAGCAGATGGCCAACAAGGAAAAACCCCGTTATGACGGAACCTGGCGACCTGAGACGGGCAAGACGCTTCCTGCTGTACCCGAAGGAGTCAAACCGGTGCTCCGTTTCAAGAACCCGCAAGGCGGGGTGGTTGCTTGGGATGACAAGGTAAAAGGCCGCGTGGAGTTCAGCAATGACGAACTCGACGACCTGGTGATTGCACGACCAGATGGGACGCCTACCTACAACTTCTGTGTGGTGGTGGACGATATTGATATGGACATTACCCATGTCATTCGGGGCGATGACCATGTGAACAACACACCGCGTCAGATCAATATCTTCAGAGCTTTGGGTAAAGAGCCGCCGGTCTACGCCCATTTGCCTACCGTGCTCAATGAGCAGGGCGAGAAGATGAGCAAACGCAATGGTGCCAAGCCAGTGACGCAGTATGCCCTTGAAGGTTATTTGCCGGATGCGATGGTGAACTACCTGGCGCGTCTGGGCTGGAGCCATGGCGATGATGAAATCTTCAGCCGGGCGCAATTTCTGGAGTGGTTCAACCTCGATCATTTGGGCCGCAGTGCCGCCCAGTTTGACGAAGCGAAACTGCGCTGGGTCAATGCCCAGCATCTCAAAGCAATGGCAGGTGAAGCTTTAGCGCCCTTGGTGCAGACGCATCTGACATCGCGCGGCATCGCCGGAGATGAGCGTCTTGCACGTTTGTGTGACCTGTTGAAAGACCGCTGTGACACAACCGTTGTTCTGGCAGATTGGGTTGCCAAGTTTTATGCAGATGTGCAGCCTGATGCAGATGCCAAATCGCAGCATGTAACTGATGCGGTGAAACCAGCCCTACGCCTGATGGCAGGAAAACTGGCCGCCTGCGACTGGGACAAAACATCCATTGCCGCTGTTATCAAGGAAGTCTTGACAGAATCAGGCTTGAAGATGCCGCAGCTGGCCATGCCCGTGCGTGTTTTGGTTTTGGGTACGCCGCAAACTCCCTCTCTGGACGCAGTGCTGGAGCTGATGAATAGAGAAAAAGTCTTGGAGAGGATTGGCAGAGTCTAAGTTTTGACGCTATAATTTGAGGCTCGGAAATTGGGAATGAAGTAAATAGCATTCTTGGGATTAGGGGGTATAGCTCAGCTGGGAGAGCGCTTGCATGGCATGCAAGAGGTCAGCGGTTCGATCCCGCTTACCTCCACCAAATTTTCGAAGATTGTCGGTAACGGAAGTTCCAAGGTTTTGACCCCATCGTCTAGAGGCCTAGGACATCACCCTTTCACGGTGAGTACCGGGGTTCGAATCCCCGTGGGGTCGCCAGGTTTCATCGCAAGATGAGCAAGGCGCAAGCCGGTAACAGCCGGTCCGCAAGGGCCGGTGGCTTGGCTCGAAAGAGCAAAGGTTGCCGCTACCAGGAGTGGTAGTTCAGTTGGTTAGAATACCGGCCTGTCACGCCGGGGGTCGCGGGTTCGAGTCCCGTCCACTCCGCCAAAATTGGAAAAGCCATCAGTCGAAAGATTGGTGGCTTTTTTCAGCCAAAATACGTTCATCCCGGCACCACAAAGTACCCACCGTAAAGTGTTGTACATCTGCCTGTGCAGTACCGAGGGGGACCCAATCACAAAGTCCACCGTGAGCCGCGAATGCACTGCGGATCAAGGGACTTTTGGTGGCGCCTATCCAGTGGCGGCCAGTTACGCGTTGAACGCGTCAATACTGTGTCAATACTGGCGATCAGGCCCAACATCGCCACTGGCACGGTGAATAACGCACACTAGCGACAGGATCAGTAGAGAGGATTTCTTCGAGCTGTCCATGCTTTCAACCGCCGATGGCGGCTTCAAGTGGTGTGGCCTATACGGTTTGACCGATCTTCGGATCTGCCAAACCGACCCAACCCTACCTCTAACAAGCCCTCAGCACGGCGCAACAAGAACAGCACGTCCACCCCCATGCGCTGTGCCAAGGCCAGGCCTTCGTCGGGGCCTGCTACGAGTAAGGCCGTGGCCCAGGCGTCCGCGCGCATGCAGGTACGAGCCAGCACGGTTACCGATGCCACGGCGTTGTTCACAGGCGCGCAGCGGCGCGAGTCCATCGTGTGCGCGAGGCGCGCATTGCCAATTTCCAGATAGCGACGGTAGTCGCCTGAGGTGGCCACAGCCAGATCCTCCAACTCGATGAACCCGTGCACTGAGCGGCGCCCAGCCTCGGGGCGTTCGATCGCCACAGTCCATGGCTCGCCGCTGGCCTGGCCGCCCAGGCTGCGGAGTTCGCCATCAAGCGCTGCCAGCGCATGCCGCGCGCCGTGCTGTCGCAACACAGTGGCCATGCAGTCCACCGCGTATCCCTTCGCAATGCCGCACAGGTCGACTTGCAAGGTAGCACGCTTGCGGGCGCGGCCTGAGGGCCTATCGAGCTCCAAGCATCCGTGGCTCGCAAGAGGCGTTGACTCGCGCGCAGCACGGATCGCTTGCGCGTCGGGTACATCGCGCATCGCGCCAAACCCCCAGGCATCGACCAGCGCTCCCACGAACGGATCAAATGCACTTGTGCTCAGGCGGCGCATATTGAGCGCACAGTCCAGTACCTCGAATATTTCAGCGGGCAGGTCCACCCAGTCGTCCACGGGCGCGCTGTTCAGGCGCATTAGGTCGCTGTTCGGCTTCCAGGGCGACATCTGTTGGTCTACCTGCTCCACTGCAGCGGCGAGGTCCAGGTTCAAGGCCGCCAAGTCCATAGCGTTGTCGGCGTCGACAGTGGCGGACCAGCGTGTGCCCATGGTCGGGCCGTGCAGGATGGTGCGCTTGCAGGCCGCAGCGGGCTTAGAAGACATCTTCTGCATAACGCTCCTGTGCTTTCAGCTTTGCTACGCTCAGCTGCAGTGGCGCCAGCACCTCGTCCAACGTCTCGGCCACGCCCTGCGCCATGGCGCGGCCGCCGCATACACGCACAACGGCGCCCTGCTTCACCCAGCCGCGCAGATGCTCGGCGTCGCGGCGCAGGGCGTTCTGCACATGGCCACCTCCATTGGCCACGCGGGAGAAAACCGTCTGCAAAGTTGCCAGGCGTTTTTCGCCGAGCCAGCGCTGAATTTCGGGGCCGAAGTAAAAGTCCTGCGACGGGTCGCGTCCACCGAAGTACAGGTGCATCGGGCGCCGTCTGTCGTTGCGGCGGATGAACCCGGCCAGCGGCGCCACGCCTGTGCCCGCACCGATCAGCAGCACAGGACGCCGCGTTCGCGGCAGTGTAAAGCCGGGGTTGGGCCGGATAAAGGCGGTGGCGCAGCCCCCAATCTGGAGGGTCAGCAAGTGCGTCGAGCACAGGCCGCCCGGCATTTGACGCACACAGATTTCCAAAAACCCGTCATCCCAGCCCGACGCTAGAGAGTAGTACCGCGGCACGGCCGAACCCGGCGGCACGATGCCCACGAGATCGCCTGCTGTAAACCGCGCCAGACCTTTTCCGCGCAGGCGTGCGTCCAGGCCCTGTGCAAGCCACGCAAAGCGCAGGATCGCCGTGGCCTGCCCGGTCCCTGCGGGATAGTCCTGGCGTGCTATGAGCGTGAGCCCGGTGGTGGGTGGGACGCGCGGTACATGCTCCAACACCACGGGTTCGCCCAGCGCCTTTGCCAGGGCAACGCCCCAGCGCGCAAACTGCTGGGCTGATTGCTGGTGGATGCACTCTAGCGGTAGCAGCGCGGACCAGCCTTGAGCGCGTAGCGTCTGATCCATTGCCACGGCAAAGGCGCAGAAGACTGGGAACTGCCGGTCTCCAAAGCCCAGCACGGTCACCGGCACCGGTTTGGCATCGAGCTTGGTGATGTGCTCC
>CAJBMJ010000497.1 GCA_903954045.1 uncultured beta proteobacterium
ATTGACCAGCGCTTTATGCGCAGTTTCTCTGAGTTCCCTGCTATGCAGACGAAGCCCAATGCGGCAAGCGGGTCTGGCACGCAGTTAACGCTGACCGCAGACGAGTCTTTGCAAGCCATTTCGGCACTGGCAATGC
Source organism: uncultured beta proteobacterium (assembly GCA_903954045.1). Taxonomy (GTDB): domain Bacteria; phylum Pseudomonadota; class Gammaproteobacteria; order Burkholderiales; family Burkholderiaceae_C; genus Allorhodoferax. The sequence goes on from CAJBMJ010000497.1 coordinate 137, forward strand.
GCTGCGGAGGCTGCGGCGCCAAGGTGGGGGCCAGTGTGCTGTCACGGGCGCTGGGCAAGTTGAAAGTAATTCCGCGAGACGATGTACTGATTGGCCTGCATGACCCAGACGACGCAGCCATTGTGCGCGTACCACCGGGCCAGGCACTGGTGCATTCGGTCGACTTTTTCCGCGCCTTCATTGACGACCCTTATCTGTTTGGCAAGGTAGCGGCCAACCATGCCTTGAGCGATATTTTCGCCATGGGCGCCGAGCCGCAATCGGCCACGGCCATTGCCACCCTGCCGCCGGGCCTGGAGGCCAAGGTTGAAGACCTGCTGTTTCAGATGATGACCGGTGCGGTTGAGGTGCTCAACGATGCGGGTTGCGCGCTGGTGGGGGGGCATACCGGTGAGGGCCAGGAGCTGGCGCTGGGCTTTGCCATCAATGGCCTGATCAATGAAGACCTGACAGGTGTCACGCGCAAAGGGGGCATGCAGCCTGGCGATGTGCTGATTTTGACCAAGCCCATCGGCACCGGAACCTTGTTTGCTGCCCATGCCCAACTGGCCGCCAAGGGGCGCTGGATTGATGCCGCGTTGCAATCCATGGTCCAGTCCAATCGGCTGGGTGCCAAGTGTCTGCGTGATTTTGGCGCCACCGCCTGTAGCGATGTCACCGGCTTTGGACTGCTGGGCCATCTTGTGGAAATGACCCGGCCCTCCGGAGTGGACGCAGAGATCGTGCTGTCCCAACTGCCGCTGCTCGACGGTGCACTGGAAACCGTGGCCGCAGGCATTGTCAGCTCATTGCAACCCGCCAATGTGCGCCTGCGCCGGGCGCTGCGTAACCAGGAAGACTTCGCCAGTCATCCGCGTTATCCGTTGATTTTTGACCCGCAAACGGCCGGTGGCCTGTTGGCCAGTGTGCCCGCAGACCAGGCCGATGCCTGCGTGACCGCGTTGCAGGCACAGGGTTACGCCCACAGCGCCATCATTGGCCGCATATTGCCGGCGGGTGAGGCGCTGGAGCCGGTGATGCTGTTGGCGTGACGTCAGGCGGGAGACAGAACCTGTCAAAACCAGGAAAAATCCGCAAACAGGGCCTTTTGGGGGGTGCTTTGGGCGGCCCCAAAGGCTGAAACCGCTGCACCGATGACGCAAAGTAATGGAAGGATGTACTGTCCGATGCTGGCAAATGTCTTCCCGCACCCCCAGCCACCTGACTTCTCTGCGTGCGATGCATGTCCCAAGTTACTTGGAATCAGAACCCAGCCGAAGTTGAGTCAATGGTCGATTATGTCGGCGTACCTATCGTCAATTGCTTGAGCAAACCTTCGCAAGCGTCTTCCACCAAGTCCAATACGTGATCGAAGCCTTTGGCTCCACCGTAGTAGGGGTCTGGCACTACGGAGCTATCCATGGTTAGACAAAACTCCGTTAGCCTGCGCACTTTGGATTTGTAAATTGACGGGCAAATTTCCTCAACCAGACTTAGGTTGTCCCAGTCCATCACAAGAATCAGGTCATGTGCCTCGAAGTCCTTATTGCTGATCTGCCTTGCCCTCAAGTCAGATAGGTCATAGCTGCGATTGGCAGCGTGTTTCTGGGATCGTGGGTCGGGAGGACTGTTGGGATGGTAGTTGTGGGTGCCAGCTGAATCTACAGCTATGACATGCTCCAGCCCCCGCTCCCTAACTTTGTGCCGAAACACACCATGGGCTGTGGGACTGCGGCAGATATTGCCCATGCAGACAAACAGCACGGAAGTCGGTTTCATCAAAACAAACCTTTCTGCATCACCTCAGGTGCAATATCCACCATCGCATCCGCCGCAAATGGCTGCATGAACTCCATTCTGTCTTTCTCAGGAGCATCCAGCCAGTCCTGATACCGATCAGGCGGCAATACCACCACCATCCTCTTCTCATCAGTAGGCTTGTGAAACCGATTCATGAAGGGATGCCCATCTGCATTGATGGTCAGCATGGTGTAGCTGAACACTTCCCCCTTGGGCGACTTCCAGCAAGACCACAATCCCGCAATCCCCATAGGTTCACTATCCAATCGCTCAATGCGGGTAGCCACTGCTTTGCCGCTGCGCCAGTCAGGCTCATAAATCGCTTGCGCCGGAATGATGCAGTGCTGCCCACGTTTCCATGCATCCCTTAAGCTGGGTTTCTCTGCAACCGTTTCAGACCGGGCGTTGTAAGTGTGTTTGGTCATGGCAGAGTCAGTCGCCCAATGCGGTACCAAACCAAATAGACCGGGAAGGGCTTCGCATTCAGAAACCGCCTCATCCCGGACATCAGCCAGAGGATGCTTGCGGACAAAGCTGCCAAGGTAACCCGGCCAAAGATCGACTTTGGTTCCTGATGGTGGCTCAACCCCAAAATGCTTGCGATAACGCTCGGCGTTTTGAACGCCCTGGTAGTGACTGCACATCCTCAAACTTTACATGCAAGGCGGGCCAAGCATTTCGTCTTTTGTTCAAATTGCGCATCGGCGAAAGCCCCGATTTTCCGCCTTAAGCGGGGCCTACCTAGTAGGCTCACTGCTCAATTTGCCATAGTTGTTGAAACGACGCATCTTCCTGATTGACGATAGTTTTATCGCTACACCATAATTCCACAGCGAATATCGAGGGAAGCATCCTTTTCACTCATGATTTGCACACCATTCAGCAAAGTTGTTCCATGCTCCGTAAACTGATCACTTTCTGTGCCCTCGCCCTAGCAGCCTTCTGCGTCACCGCGCCGGCCTCTGCGCAAGAGCGAATTGGCGTGCTCATGCTGCACGGAAAAAATCCGGGCAATAACATGGACCCGAACTTCAGTCCACTGAAGGGCACCTTCGAGCGCCAGGGCTGGATCGCCATAGTGCCCGACATGCCTTGGTCACGTGGTCGGTATCTGGACGGCGGCCTGGACAAGGCATTGGCCGAAATTGGAGGCCACATCAAGGGTCTGCGTGACAAGGGAGCGACAAAAATCGTGATAGTCGGCCACAGCATGGGTGTGCCCACCAGCATGGCGCATGCCGCTCGCGGCGGTGATGTGGATGCCCTGGTGGGGCTAGCGCCCGGTCACGCGCCCGTTGGCTACTACAACCAGCCTTGGGGAAAGGTAGTGCATGACAGTGTCAACGAAGCGCGAGCGCTGGTGGCTGCAGGTAAGGGAGATTCGAGTGAGCGCTTCAGCGACATCAACCAGGGTCGCCAGCAGACAGTGGTAATCACTGCCAAGGACTACTTATCGTACTTTGACCCGACGTCTGATGCTGAGATGTCGGTGACCGCACCGCGCATCCCTGCCAGAGTCGCCGTGATGACGGTTATCGGCGAAAAGGACTCGTTGTTCAAGACGATCAAGACCTATTACGTTGACAAGTTGCCCGGCAATCCTAAAAACAAGTTCCTCGAAGTCTCAGGGGGGCATCTCGAAACACCCCGCCTTTCGAGCGACGAAATCGTTGCATGGATCAAGACCGTTGTCTCGCACTGAGCGCAGTCAAAAAGCCGTATGTAGATTTTTCAACTTAATGTCAATTGAGAATAAGCAAGACTATTCTTTAGTTGGGCGACTGTCCCGCGCAATGAAAACGTGCCCCGTACTCGGGGACTAACCCAGCCTAACCCGCTGGGTTTTTCGTTTGTGGGTGTTGTGGAATGCCATCAATAGCCTGAAGGCACTGAAGCTATTCCAAACTAGACGGCCAATGCTCAATTGAAGGAAATAGGGCTGACCCAGTCATCTTTAAATTGATGGGTGAATTGATGGGTGAGCCATGAAAAACGCCCCCGAAGGGGCGTATTCATTGATTTACTGGCGGATCAGGCGGGATTCGAACCCGCGGTGGGTTTAACCCCACGCACGCTTTCCAGGCGTGTGACTTAAACCGCTCATCCACCGATCCAGTGTTTCCGATTCTAACCTGAAAAAAAGAGGGCCACTCTTGCGAGTGGCCCTCTGATCGTTAACTCACTTAACTGTTGAACTTCGCAAATTAGCGAATCACAGCCAAAGTTTCGAGCTTGCCAGCGCGAATTGTCTTGAGTGTCAATGCGCCGCCCTTGAGGTCACCTTTTTCGTCAAAAGTGACAGGGCCGGTCACGCCTTTGTAGTCAGCAGTTGCTGCCAACACGGGCAGGTACTTCGCTGGGTCGGAGGAGTTGGCCTTGACCATGGAAGCAACCATGATCTTGACGGAGTCGTACACGTAAGGAGCGTACACCTGAACGTCAGCATTGAACTTGGCCTTGAACTTGGTCTTGAACTCTTCCATGCCTGCCTTGCCTTCACCTTCAATGCCACCAGCTTCAGCGCAGAAGACCATGTCATCAGCAATCGCATCACCGCCGAGCTTCACCAACTCGGTGGAGCAGATACCGTCGCCGCCCATGAACTTGGCTTTGATACCCAGAGATTTCATTTGTTTGAGCATAGGGCCGGCAACAGCGTCCATACCACCGAAGAACACCACATCAGGCTTCTTGCCTTTGATGGTGGTCAGGATGGAGTTGAAGTCAGTGGCTTTGTCGGTAGTGAACTCCTTGGCAACCACTTTGCCCCCAGCGCCTTCAACGGCTTTGGTGAACTCTTCAGCCACGCCTTGGCCATAAGCAGTACGGTCATCGATTACGGCGATGGACTTGCCCTTCAGGGTGCCAACAGCGTATTTGCCCAGTGCGCCACCCAGCTGGGTGTCGTCAGCAACCAAACGGAAGGTTGTTTTGAAGCCCTGGCGTGTGTACTTGGGGTTGGTTGCAGATGGGGAAATCTGTGGAATGCCAGCGTCGCTGTAAATCTTGGAAGCAGGAATGGAGGTACCGGAATTCAGGTGACCAACCACGCCAGCGACTTTGGCGTCAGCCAATTTTTGTGCAACAGCGGTGCCTTGCTTTGGATCGGCAGCGTCGTCTTCAGCCATCAGTTCCAGGGTGACCTTTTTACCGTCGATCATGACGCCAGCGGCGTTCAGTTCTTCGATGGCCATACGGGCGCCGTTTTCGTTGTCTTTACCCAGGTGGGCGATAGCGCCGCTGGTTGGGCCAACGTGGCCAATTTTCACCACTGCAGCAGCAGGAGCGGCTGGGGCAGGTGCTGCTGCGGGAGCTGGCGCCTCTTCTTTTTTACCGCAAGCCACGAGCAAAGCTGCTGCGGCCAATACTGTCAAAGTACTTTTCACTTTGAATTGCATAAAAACTCCATATTAAAAACAATAAAAAAAACAGCGTGAATAATTTTATTCAACACCCGACACGATACCCGACTTTCAGATTCCAGACCAGAGGGAAGACACCAACGGACTAATTTTGGCCCAGTTGGACAACAAAAAAACAGAATTAGCGAGGCCGGGACCCGAAAGATTCCATAAATTGGGAAATGGTCAGCTTGACCGTCTTATCTACTTGGCTCTGCAACTGCGTTTCGAAAGCATTCAGTTGTTTTTTCACTACCTCTTGCAGGGCATTTCGAAGCTCCGCCTCGAGTATGGGGGCCAATTCCTGCAAAGCGAGACGAAGTTGCTCGCTCTGATAGGCTGAGCCACCCATTGGCACCCCGGGTGATTGAACCACTTCAGTAAGAGTAGGCACGAAACGCAATGGAGGCTTGCGGGTGGTCATGCGGCTTGGCCCTTTGTAGCAAGGTCATGGCGGGTAATGGAATAGCCCTTATTTTTGTAGTGTTTCCATCGCTGGCGGGCTTTTTCCCGGTCCAAGTCATCGGTACTCACTACTTCAATGACCCGGTCAAATGCCTCGAATCCATCGGGCACGTCCCCGCAAAGATTGAGCAAAACCCCGTTGCGTCCGAGCGCCTTGGACATATCACAAGTCAAGTGGATAGTGGATCGCCCGAGCTGAGACTGCGGACCATTTACCTCGCAGTGGGGAATAAAGTCGGTTGGCGAAACTGCCCACAAACCTGCGTCAATTTTGTTCAAATCAACTTGCGGCGCAACCACCGTCACTATTGCCCCGGCCACACTGGCCTTGCGCAAGAGCCGACAGCAGTAGCCCAGCTTATCTTCAGCCCCAAAATGAAACGCGACATCTGTCATTTGGCATAAGTCGATTCAGAAACCGGTGAGAGCACTTGGGCAAGCAAAAATTCAACCAGCAATCCAACCGGTCGGCCTGTAGCGCCCTTGGCCGCACCGCTTTTCCAGGCGGTCCCTGCGATATCCAAATGTGCCCAAGGATACTTGGAGGTAAATCGTTCCAGGAATTTGGCAGCAGAAATCGCGCCGCCCGTTCGTCCGGCAATATTTGCCATATCTGCGAACTGGGTCTTCAGACCCTCACCGTATTCCTCATCCAACGGCAGTCGCCAGCACAAGTCGCCACTCGCTTCTCCGGCCGCGAACAGCGCGGCACCCAAACTATCGCGCGTGGAAAAGAGGCCACTGCGCACCCCACCCAAAGCCACAACACAGGCTCCAGTCAGCGTGGCAATGTCTACTACAGCCTGGGGCTTGAAGCGCTCGGCATAGGTCAATGCATCACACAAGACCAAGCGGCCCTCCGCGTCCGTATTGAGAATTTCGATGGTCTGCCCGCTCATGCTGGTCACCACGTCGCCGGGCTTGACCGCTTTTCCGCTCAACAGGTTTTCGCAAGCGGGTATCAGTCCTACAACATTGATGGCAGGCTTGAGTTGCACCAAGGATCGAAAAACCCCCAAAACGCTGGCCGCACCCGACATGTCAAATTTCATCTCGTCCATTTCAGCGGCGGGTTTGATGGAAATGCCACCGCTGTCAAAGGTAATCCCTTTACCCACCAGCACGGTCGGGGGCTGGGATTTGGCAGCGCCGTTGTAGTGGAGCACAATAAAACGCAGGGGTTGCTCAGAACCTTGGGCAACCGCCATGAATGAGCCCATGCCCAGTTTTGCAACCTCTTTGGGGCCCAGCAGTTGGCAATCGAACTTCGCACTTCTGGCGCTTTTGACCAAGTCTTGCGCCGCTTGGCCCAGCAGAGTTGGTGTAGAGAAATTCGCCGGTCGATTGGCCCACTCCTTGGCAAACTCAACCCCCACCGCCACGCCCGCTGCCTTATCAAAGGTCATCTGCAATTCTGAAGCATTGTTGGCGCAGACAACTACTTTTTGCAGGGTTCTGCCTTCCTTGCGTGATTTCGTCGTTGTGTAAACATAGCTTCCGTCCGCCATCGCCTGAACGATCGCATAGACAGCCTCCTCTTTGGCTGGGGCGGCAAAACACACCACCACCCTCTTCAGCTTTACGCCTTTTAGACCAGCCAATACAGCCAAAAGACTGGCGCGCACCTGCCTTGCCCCACCAACGCCCACGCCCGCCAACACCAGTCGTGTAGCGTGGGCTTGTACTGGTTGGTACAGGGAAAGGAGCTTGGCTGGAGCAGTGTCAAAGTCTTCGGATTTCATTGCTTTGCCTATCAGCAAGGACAAATCATCTTTGGCCGGACGAAAACCATCGGCGATCAACACGACAAGAGCATCACATTTTTCGGCTGCAGCGGCTACCAGGGTCAGGGGCTTGAGTTCAAAGTTCATAATTGCGGTCTTCCTTGACCATCATGTTATTCCATTCCTCCATCCGCAAAGAACTAGCCCGCAGCTTCGGCGCGACGCTGGTGGTCCTGGTGACGGTGGTCATGACCATGACATTGATTCGAACCGTAGGAGAGGCGTCCCGGGGAACCTTCAACCCTACCGATGTCTTGATCATCATGGGTTACACGGTGCTCTCCGATATGCCAACCATCCTGTCCATGAGCATGTTTATTGCGATTTTGAGTGTGTTGACCAGAATGTTCAGGGACAGCGAGATGGTGATCTGGTTTGGCAGTGGCCGTGGACTCGCCTCACTGGCCAAACCCCTCTTTCGTTTTGCCTGGCCGATTTTGGTGATCATTCTGGCGCTGGCCTTTTTCATTCTTCCATGGGCCTTTGGCCGCATTGAAGACCTGCGAGACAAGTATGAAAAGCGGGGAGATCTAGCCCGCATAGAACCGGGACAGTTTCAAGAATCGGCCAGCGGAGACCGTGTTTTTTTCATTGAAAAAGACTCGGAGGGAAGGCAAGCCGGAAACAACGTGTTTATTGCGACCCATGAGCAAGGCAAGGAAACAGTGACATCTGCGCGCAGTGGCAAGGTGGAAGTGATTGGTCAAGATAAGTTTCTAACACTTGAAAATGGTCAGCGGCTGGAAAGAACCCGCGGCAAACAGGATCTGACCGTGAGCGTTTTTGAGCGGTATGGAGCCCGTGTGGGGGCAGATGACCAGTCGGTCCGCAGCTATGTTCCCTCGAGTTCCCTGGGCACGCTTGACTTGGTCCAAAGCCCCACTCCACGTCACCTCGCGGAGCTTTCCTGGAGGCTGGGTATGGGCTTGGCAGCCTTCAATTTCATTCTGATTGGCATTGCTGCCTCTGGGGTCAACCCCCGCGTAGGTCGCACAGCCAACCTTGGATTCGCTTTCATGGCCTTTATTGTGTATTTCAATATGCTGGTGCTGGGCAAGAGCTGGGTCGAAAGCGGCCAGGTAGGATTTGGCGTCTTTCTGCTGTCTCTGCACGGCGGCGCTTTTGCCCTAGCTGTCCTGTGGCTGGCCAAGCGCCACAACAACTGGACGTTGAGTGGACCGCGCAGAAACCGCCTGGCGAACCAGGAAGAGACACGAGCGTGAAAACAGTTCGACGGCTTTTTTTCAGCGAGGTGGTGCTCGCAGTGACCCTGGTAACGCTGGGTTTTGTTGCGCTGTTCTACTTTTTTGATTTTGTGGAAGAGCTGCAAAACGTAGGGCGCAACAGCGCTCTGGGTTACAAAATTCCGCAGGCGTTGATTTACGTGGCGCTGATGGCGCCCAGCCACGTCTATGAGTTGCTGCCCATTACGGTACTGATCGGCACTATTTTCGTGATGTCACGACTGGCACAGAGTTCGGAGTTCACCATTTTGCGCACCAGTGGTTTGGGTCCCTGGCTCGCTCTGCGAACCTTGTTGAGCCTTGGCATGGTTTTCGTTTTGTTTACCTTTGCCGTAGGAGATTACGTGGCACCCCTGGCCGACAAAACCGGGCAGTTGCTGAAGGCGCAGTTTCAGGGGAAAGTAACCGTAGGTAAAACTGGTGCCTGGCTGAAGGAGCGTCAGCCCTACGGACATTTTGCAGTCAATGTGGGGGCATTGGCACCAGACGCGAGTATGAAAGATGTGCGGATTTTTGAGTTTGATAACCAGGGTTATCTTGTCTCACTCACGCAGGGGCAGGTAGCCCGCGTTGGCGGGCACGACGACTGGATTCTCGACAAGGTGGACCGCACAGAGTTCACCAATCGGGCCACTGCCACCCGCGTTGAACGCTCTATGCTGGAAACATTCCGCTGGCCCACGCAGATCAGTGCCGAGATGGTTGCCGCCGCTGTGTTGCGGCCCGAACGCATGGGGACTATTGATCTGTTTCAGTACATTGGCCACCTGGAAGCCAATGGCCAGTCAGCCCAAAAATACGAAATTCAGTTCTGGAAAAAAGTGTTTTACCCATTGAGTTGCCTGGTTATGGTGGTGTTGGCCTTGCCCTTTGCCTATCTGCATTTCCGCTCAGGCAGCATTGCAACCTATGTGTTTGGCGGGGTCATGGCTGGTATCAGCTTTGTGCTACTGAACAATGTGTTGGGCGATCTGGGAACGCTGCAAGGATGGCGACCCTGGTTTACTGCGGCCCTGCCGGGCCTGATTTATTCCCTGCTTTCTCTGACTGCCTTTGCCTGGCTGGTCGTTAGACGGTAGTCGACAGAGCTTCTATTTGCCATGAATCTGCATCAATTTCGATTTGTTCAAGAAGCCGCCAGACGCAACCTGAACCTCACGGAGACAGCAAAGGCCTTACATACGTCGCAGCCAGGCGTTTCCAAAGCCATCATCGAACTGGAAGAAGAGCTTGGAGTAGACATTTTTGCCCGCCATGGCAAGCGACTCAAACGCATCACCGAGCCTGGCCAACATGTGCTCAAGAGCATTGATCTGATCTTGCGCGAAGTCAATAACCTCAAGCGCATCGGCGAACAATACAGCGCCCAGGACAGCGGCACATTGTCCATTGCCACAACACATACACAGGCGCGCTACGTGTTGCCGGAAAAGGTGGCCGCACTGAGGTTGGCCTATCCGAAAGTGAACATCAGTTTGCACCAGGGAGCTCCTGACCAGGTAGCGCGCATGCTGATTGATGAAGTTGCGGAAATTGGCATAGCAACCGAATCCCTGGCGTCTTACGCTGAGTTGGTTACCCTGCCCTGCTACGAGTGGCAGCACATGCTGGTGCTGCCAACTGACCATCCTTTGGCGCAGCGGGACCGCATCACATTGGAAGATGTGGCCAAGGAACCGCTCATCACCTACCACCCTTCGTTTACCGGGCGCACCAAGATTGACCAGGCCTTTGCAACCCGCAAGCTGGAACCACGTATCGCACTGGAAGCGATCGACTCCGACGTGATCAAGACCTATGTTCGCCTTGGCATGGGAGTCGGCATTGCTGCAGAAATGGCGGTACGTGACGTACAAGAAGAAGGCAGCAAAAGTGGCCTTGTGATTCGCCCCGCAGGCCAGTTGTTTGGAATCAACGTGGCCCGGGTGGCCTTCAAACGCAGCGCCTATTTGCGCAATTTTGTCTACACCTTTGCCGAGTTGCTAAGCGACCGCCTTACCCGCAATCTGATTGTCAAGGCCATGGAAGGCCATGTGAGCGACTATGAACTCTGAATCGAATTCAATTGCTGGCAAGCCGGTGACCCCCGCGCTTGCCAGCCGCCTACCCAATGTGGGCACCACCATCTTCACGGTCATGTCGGCACTTGCCACTCAGCACCAGGCGGTGAATCTGGGTCAGGGGTTTCCTGATTTTGCTTGCGACCCGGAACTGGTGAATGAAGTCACCCGGGCCATGCAGGCGGGTCACAACCAATACCCCCCCATGACCGGCGTGCCGGTGCTGCGCGCAGCCATTGCTACAAAAATGGAAGCGCTCTATGCCCGTCATTACAACGCGGACGCCGAAATCACTGTTACGGCCGGTGCGACTCAGGGCATTCTGACCACCATTCTGGCCATCGTGCACCCAGGCGATGAGGTGATCGTGCTGGAGCCCTGCTACGACAGTTATGTACCCAATATCGAACTGGCGGGCGGCGTGGCCGTGCGGGTGCCGCTTGTGCCTGGCAGCTTCCGACCCGACTTTGGCAAGATTGCGGCGGCCATTACGGCAAAGACTCGCGCCATCATCATCAACAGCCCCCACAACCCCAGTGGCATGGTCTGGTCCGATGCAGACATGCGCTCTTTACAAGACATCCTGGCACCGACCAACGTGCTTTTGATCAGCGACGAAGTCTACGAACACATGGTTTTTGACGGCGGCAAGCACCACAGCGCCGCCTGTTACCCCGGTCTGGCCGCGCGGGCGTTCATCATTTCCAGCTTTGGCAAGACCTACCATGTCACTGGGTGGAAGGTCGGCTTTGTAGCCGCCCCTGCATCATTAAGCGCCGAGTTCCGCAAAGTGCACCAATTCAACGTGTTCACGGTCAACACGCCGGTGCAATATGCGTTGGCAGCCTACATGGCAAACCCGGCCCCCTACCTCGAACTATCGGACTTCTATCAGCGCAAACGCGACCTGTTTCGGGCGGGGCTTGCACGCACCAAGTTTCGGTTGCTACCCGGCGAGGGCACCTACTTTCAGTGCGTGGATATCTCTGCGGTAAGCGAACTAAGCGAGTCCGATTTTTGCCAGTGGCTCACACGCGAAATAGGTGTCGCCGCCATTCCCCTGTCTGCTTTCTACGGAAACGGCTTTGACCAACGTGTCGTGCGCTTCTGCTTTGCCAAGAGATACGAAACACTGAACGCTGCCCTGGAGCGACTGGCAAAGCTATAAGTCGCTTACGCTACTTTTGCGGAGCGCTCGTTTTCAGGCCCGGCCAGAAACCTTGCCTTTGACTTTGATCCTGGGCACGGGGAGAGCTGCTTGGTGCTGTGCTGCTTGGTGCTGTCGGATAACTTTTTGCTATCTGTTACGATAAAAATTCAAACTCAATCATTTCTTGGAAATCAGCTGAAATGGCTTTTTTGATTTGGCTATTCAATCAATGACGATCAACGCAGTTTTCAGGCGGACCATGAGATTTTTTAGAGAACTCTTTTCAATTGCTGTCGCAGTTGCGTCGATATTTGCTTGTCAAAACGCACTTGCCGTTTTCACTATCAATGTTGTTGAAACTGGTGGAAATGTTGTGGCGACAGGAAGTGGAACAGTAAATATCTCTGGCTTAGGGGTGTTTTCGTTATCTGGTACTACGCAACCTAGTCCCCTGGTCTTGCCTTCAAACAAGGCTATTTCTTTGCACTCAAATGGGAACTTGCCGATACATCTCTGGGTTGGGGCTGTTACCGGACCTAGTTTTGGTTCAGGCCCGAGAATTGATGCTGATAGCGGATCAGGAGATGTTTTTCAAATAAGCAGTGGGGCCCTGATCTTGTCAAATTCGTATGTTTCTGGCAACCCTTTGAACAATAGCGCAACCTGGAACGGCAAGACCTTTGCGAATCTTGGGTTGACCCCGGGTAGCTATACATTTAGCTGGGGGACTGGACTAAATGCAGATACGTTCGTTTTGAATATTGGTCCAGTAGTAAGCCCGACACCGGTGCCAGCGCTTGGAGAATACGGGCTGTTGTCATTGATTTCTTTGATTGCCATGTTCGGCATGAGGCAGGCCCGTAAGCGCAACATAAAGTAGCTTTACCGAGGCTGATCTGGGAAATGCACGACAGCGAAGACTGGCGTGGCACGATTGGTGCCAAGCCCACCGATATAGCAGCCGATGGCGCCTGTGCGCCCAAAATGATGAACGTCATAGGCTCAAGGTGCGATCTTGCGCTTGAGCGCATTCGCCACCGGGCGCGGAAGGCTTTCCAGCGACTTGAGCAAATGGGGAAGCACACGCAACTTGATGCCGGCGAGGCTAGGCGGCACGATAGCCTCAATCAAGTGCGGGCCCCGTGTTTGCAGTGCGCGCTCGAAGGCAGCCACAAATTCATCGCAGGTGGTGGCTCGGCTAGAAGACACACCCATGCCTTCACCCAGTCTCACAAAATCCAGCGGTGGGTTGCGTAAATCCAACTGCCCTTTGGCCTTCTTTCCTACATTGCCGGCACCCACCCGCTGCAATTCGATGTTGAGTACCGCATAGGAGCGGTTATTGAAAATGATGGTGATGATGTCGAGCTCTTCACGCGCCATGGTCCAGAGCGCCTGGATGGTGTACATGGCGGAGCCGTCGCCTTCCAGGGCAATCACCTTGCGGTCGGGGCAAGCCACCGCTGCTCCCACCGCGCAGGGCAGGCCCTGGCCGATAGCCCCCCCGGTTAGCGTGAGTACATCGTGGCGAAGTGCGCCAGCCGTGTACGTCGCCAGCCTGAGGCCCGAGGTGATCGCCTCATCCACGATGATGCAATTCTCCGGCATCAGCTCCCCAATCGCCCTGCACACTTTGTCGGCATTGAGTTTGCCACTGGGCAGGCCTGGCCGCTTCAGCTTCTGCAATACCGGTGCGGCATCTTCGGCCTGGACGGCTTTGCACAGTTTCTCCAGGCCCCCGAGCGCGTCTTCCGTGGCAGAAGCCAGCTCCAGCAACTGGCAACCGTCGGGTACCAGGTAGCTCTTCTTCCCGGGGTAAGCGAAGAACGAGACCGGCGCTTTTGCATCGACCAGAATGAGGTGATCCAGCCCTGCGAGTTGCACCGAAGCCAGCTCGGCCAGATAAGCGAGGCGCTCAATATGGGGCAAGCCCTCGCCGCGCTCCATGCGGGTGGGAAAGACTTCGGAAAACAATTGGGCACCGGTCTTGGCGGCAATCCGCGCGGCGGCCATCAGGGCCGGCGCGCGCAGTGCGCGCCCACCCAGCAAGATGGCTGTTTTGCCATCGCCCTGCAATGCGTTGGCAATCGCCTTCACGGTGGCATCGTCTGCCACGGGAGTTGGGGCCATGGTGGGAGCAGGATGCGCCACGCCGCCTTCGCCCCACGAAACATCGGCGGGCAAAATCAAGGTAGCGACCTGCCCTGGCGGGCCCATGCAGGCAGCAATGGCGTCAGCTGCGTCTTTTCCCAACTCCTTCGTGCTTTTCGACGTGCGAACAAAGCCAGGCGACACATTGCGCGCCACGGTTTCAATGTCCGACTGCAACTGCGAGTCGTACTGTGTGTGGTAAGTGGCGTGGTCGCCCACGATATTCAGAACTGGAACCTTGCCCTTGCGAGCGTTGTGCAGGTTGGCCAAGCCGTTGCCAAGGCCGCAACCCAAGTGCAGGAGTGTTGCGGCAGGCTTGCCTGCCATGCGGGCATAGCCATCGGCGGCGCCGGTGGCCACGCCCTCGAACAAGGTAAGAACCGCCCGCATTTCAGGCACAGAGTCAAGCGCAGCCACGAAATGCATCTCGGAGGTGCCGGGGTTGGAAAAGCAGGTCGTAATGCCGGCATTTGCCATGGTCTGGATCAGGGCGTTTGCACCATTGGACATAAAAATCTCCTAATTACTTCTTGTGATGGACCGCGCCGCAGCACGCGCCGTAAGTATGCAACCGGGCAAAAACGTCCCTTCGAGGGAGCGCTTGCCCGAGGCTCCGCCGCCGCCAAAGCCGGCCGCTTCGCCCACGCAATACAGGCCCGCCATCGGCTGACCTGCACCATTGAGAACACGACTTTGCAGATCTGTCTGCAGTCCACCCAGACTCTTGCGCGTGACAAGCTGCATCTGGATCGCGATGAACGGCCCTGCTCCGGGCTTTTGCAGCGGCGCAGGTTTGCAGGTGCGCAGTTTGTCAGGGCCCCAATGGCGGGCGTGCTCAATACGGCGAATCTGATCGTCATTGACCACTGAATCTCCACGCGAAAAATTGGCATCAAAGGCATCGGCAGTAGCTTGCAATACCGCGGGCTTGACATCGGCGGTGCCAGCCAGTGCATTCATCTTGGAACACAGGCCTGCCAGGGTGTCGTCTACCAAAAAATGTTTGCTCTCGGCAGCCATTTGTTTGATCAGGCGGTGGTTGCCCAGGAGTGTTTCCTTAAGGAACAGCGCGAACTGCATATCGCGGATGCGCTGGTTATGTTCGGCGCCGGAAATTGCAAATTCCTTGACGGCAATGCGCCAATTCAACAGTTGCCAGGTGTAGGGCATTGCTTGCGCTGCAACCCGTTGGCACAGGTCATGGGTGTCAAAACCGGTGACCAGCGGCTGCGGGCCGATACGCTCGCCCCGGTGATTCAGCCACAAAGCAGACTTGCAAGGAATGGCCGACAGGCCGTGCCCTTCGAAATGCGGTTGTGGGTGAGGAAAGCCGGCGGCGTAGTTCCACATTTCACCCGCGTGGGTGATGTTTCCGCCCAGGCCCGCCACCAAGTGGTGCAGCTTGCCATCGGCAAACGGATGGGCACCATTGAGCATGGTGGCCGGCATAGGGCGGGTCTTGACCCAGTTGGCCCGCGTTTCTTCGTGGCTGCCGTTGATGCCGCCCATGGCCAGCACCACTGCCGGCGCACTGAAGCGCACTTCCTGGCCCGTGCCCTCGTTGATGCCGACCGCACCGCTAACCATTCCATTCTGTGTATCCAAAGACACAATTCGATGGCTGCTAAGCAAGGTCAGACGGCCACCAGTGTTGGCATTGTGCACGGCCTCGATCATGCGTCGCGTGAGTTGCCGCGAGGTACCCCACACCACGTGATAGCGTGGAACGGTATTGCCATCGCCCTGCATACCGCGCTCGACCCAATTGACTGCAGGCATGAACTTCAGACCGTGGTCTATGACCCAGTCATACACCTGCTCGCGCGAGTTCTCTACGTAGTATTGGGCCCACTGGCGTGGTATCACGTCTTCCTCGGCCAATTCCCCAAAGCGCATCCAGTCGGCCATGGCTATTTCGGGGGAGTCCTTGACGCGCATGCGGCGCTGCAGAGGCGTATCGACCAGCGCCATGCCGCCAAAGGCCCACAGCGCCAGGCCACCCAATCGTTCAGGGGTATCGCGGTCAACCAGCGTCACACGTTTGCCCGCGCGCAGGCACTCAATGGCCGTTACGATGCCGGCCAATCCGCCACCGATCACCAGTACGTCAGATTCAATTGGGTGCTGCATGGATGTGATGTCCTAATCAATGATGGCGCCTTCGCAGGCCGGGAGTGCGTTGCTCCAGGGGCGCGATTGGGAATGTCGATCTCAATAATATCGCCATCTTCAGTCAGGGCTGGCTTGCGAACACACATGGCCAACGCAGGGGCCACCAGGATTCACTCACGACCGTCTGCTTGGTATCAGCAGAAATAGTTACTCATCTGATTTCAGTAAAACAGTCACCAATGCAAGGTAGAGCTGATTCGCCGAAACGGGCTTATGCAGCAAAGGAAAATCGCCGCTAAGTGCCTCGCGCAACCGGTCGGGTGCGGTGTCGCCGGTAATCAGCAAGGCTGGCAAATCCTGCCCCAAGACAGCGCGCAAGGCAGCGATGGCCTCCAGGCCTGTGCGCTGATCGCGCAAACGGTAATCGCTGATGACGACATCCGGCACATGCTTGCCCGCCAACACCAGCGCTTCTTCAATCGACTCTGCCGCCTCAGCCACACAGCCCCAATCGCGCAGCAAATGCAGGGTGCCGATGCGCACCGCTTCGTCGTCATCGACCACCAACACGCGCACATTTCGCAACTGTGCTTCGTTCTGCGTCTGCACCACGGCGTTGTCAACGCAGGCACCAGTGGCCAGCGGCAAGCTCAGCCGAAACATACTGCCGCGCCCCGGCTTTGAATTGAGCGACAAAGGGTGCCCCAGTGTGCGGGCCAGCCCCTCAACAATCGACAGCCCCAGGCCCAGCCCCTTGCGCCGATCGCGCTCAGGGTTGCCCAGTTGGTGAAATTCGCGGAACACTTCCCGCTGATGCGCCGGCTCAATCCCAATGCCGGTGTCCCAGACCTCCAGCACCACCTGGCCATGCTGCTTGCGGCAGGCCACCAAAAGCCCCCCGGCATCGGTGTAGCGAATGGCATTGGAGACCAGATTGCGCAAAATCAACTCAATCAAGGCCGGGTCCGAATCCGCTGCCAGCTCGGTCTCGCGCGAGCGGTCAACCAAACCCTTGGCATCGGCCTGCCGCGCAAACTCGCGCTCTATCTTGTTCAGAAGTGGTTGTAGGTGAAATGACACCACTTGCGGC
>CAJBMJ010000498.1 GCA_903954045.1 uncultured beta proteobacterium
ACTGCCAGCCCACATCGACCCGAAACATCCGGTGCTGATGCAGGAATACGCTGTTTTCACACCCCCGGTGCACGCCATGGCACAGACCATCGGCGACTGGATCGATCAGCGCCAACCCGGTGGCTACATCCATGGACCTTCCCGCTTTGGCAAGTCCCGCGGCGTCAAATGGCATCTTAAAAACGTCCTGGAAGGCCGGTTCGGCAAGCGCATCCCCTTGCACATCTGGAGCCGCCCGCCCGACAGCCACCTTAACGAGAAGGAATTTTGGGTTTCTTTGGGCCTGGCAGCTGGATTTCGTTATGCATCCACTCGGGCCACCCGCGGTGACCGACGACGCCTCTTGACCGAGTTTCTGATTGCCTCGGCCGTCAGCTGCGGGAGCAATTTTGTGACGCTGCTGATTGACGAAGCCCAGGCCATGACGTTTCGCGAATGGAACTGGCTGCTGGGTTTACAAAACGCAATGGACTGGGAGGGCTATCGCCTGAGCGTCTTCTCCATTGCCTCCCACCAGATGGACTACACCTATGAGCTGCTGGGCAAGTCTGACCATGCCCATGTTGCGGCCCGTTTTCTGGTGTCGCACTGGCCGTTTCCAGGGATCCGCAGTGCAGACGAGGTGGAATTTGTACTGAAAGGGTACGACGAGGCGTCTGAGTGGCCACCGCACAGCGGCACATCGTACCTGGCGCATTTCATCCCAGATGCCTACGCCCGAGGTGCACGTCTGGCACCCAGCGCCGACGTCTTGTGGCGGGTGCTGGAGTCGCTGCTACCTGCGAACTACCAGGGCGACGCCGAGTTTCCAATGCAGCACATCGCCTGGGCGGTCGAGGACATTCTGGTGAATGCAGCCCGCGGTGATCCCTGGGAAGCCGCAACGTCGCAGGCCAACTGGATCGATGCGCTGGCACAGACCCAATTCACCGACCACATGCGTCTGATCTCGGCCAGCGTTCATCGCAAGCGGCCTTCCAAGTCTCCATAAATCCCGCTTGTGCCAACGCCTACTGAATCGTTCGAACGGCTGGCTCGCCACAGCAGACGCTCACGCGTGATCTGGCATGCAGGCTCCACACCACCGTACTCTTCGCTGTGGATGACGGTTCAGCGGTTTCTGATTCTCAACCAGCCCACGCGCGCAGCCTTCATGCAAGACTTTGGAGTGCCCAACCATGGCCGCACCAAAACACATCTCGATGCCAACCAGGCTGACGGCGTTCACTGCCCTATCCGATTGGTGCGTTTTGCCAGGGTGTTGGGAGAACCGGTGGACTCGTTTCGCTACTGCCACACGAGCCAGTTCTCCACGGCCGTGGGGCGGTACTTTGGCGACTTTGCGGTCTGTCCGCAGTGTCTGGGCGAGGGGTACCACTGCGTCCTGTTTTCCTTCAAGGCATTGCGTGAATGCCCGGTCCATCGCACCGAGTTCTGGCATCGAAATGGCGATAAAGCCATTCCCAGTCCCAAACTTTTTAACGAGCTTCTCAAACCCTACGTCCGATACGGCCGGGAGCAGCAGGATCTGGAATATGCCACGGCACGTTTGCCCAAGGCGAATGCACAGCGGGACGGCGCGCTCGGTGAAATTGCGGACTGGCTCATGGATATTGGACTGCGATATTGGATCGGCACGCCGGGGGTCCGCATTGGTGACGTACCCTTGCAAGACTTCGCCGAACGCATTGTCCACCTCAAGACTGCCATGGGACTGGCTGGTGCGGAGCCCAGTTGGGTCACTGCAAGTGACTATTTACCGCTCGATCCTGCAACTATGGAGATCGCCAAGTTCGGGACCATGAAAGTGTCAGCGAAGTCCGTCCATGACAAGGATGACAGAGGGGGGAATCGCCGGAACATCGATCTGAACCTGTACTACAAGACGCTTTTATGCGACTTCAAGGCCATCCATCGGTACATCAAACGCCAGATCCCGGCAAAGGCACGGCGTTGGTTGGCCCGCTTGAGCGTCGCAGTTGATGCTCCGGACAATGGCGCCCTCCTCCAGATGGGTGGCCCCAACGCTTGGACCGCTTGGGCCATTGTGCTGTGGTGGCGGGCGGTCCGCGCGCACGGTTTCGATTCGAAGGCCAGTCTTGTTTGCAGACCCTATTGGCTGGCACTCGACCCAGCCATTCCAACCTGGGGCGACAAATCGAGGCCAAACCCATCTCTTGCGCCAGTCCCGGATTTCGCTCACATATGGCTTGTTCGCTGGATCAGCGCCGCAGGGCTTCTGAGGTTTTGGTGTTCGGTTCGCGATGTTGTGGCACACCAAAGCCACCATCGCCTTGCAGCCACGGGCATTCGGACCTCTACAACGAGATTGGAGCCGCACTGGGGTATTGGAGTCAGCGCAGACAACGTGCTGACTCTGTGTTTCTCCAATGGCGAGCCCGATGCATTGGTTCA
>CAJBMJ010000499.1 GCA_903954045.1 uncultured beta proteobacterium
CCCAATCCTGCAAGTTGAGGTGGGCGGCTGGTTCCAGCAAGGCGTGGCAAAAGAGGGAGAGCAAACCTGACACCAAGCCGAACAGCCCCACTGCAGCGGTAGGAAAAGCCGCCACCCGCTTTGTGCCCAAGGAGTAGCTGGCCCAGATGAATGCAGAACCCATGGCGGGCACATAGCCCCAGTGCCACGCCCCCGTCCCAGTGGTGGCCGCGTTGTCTGGCGCTGGAGCCGCTCCCAGAATGGCCACCGCCGCTCCAGCAAAACCCAACAAGGCAGCTCCCAGATGCAGGGGCGTCTGGCGTACCCGGGGCAAGATCACAGGCGCCAGCACCACCATCAGCAAGGGCCATAGGTAATTCACCAAGTTGGCTTCCACGGCCGGTGCATTGCGCAACGCGATGAACAGCAAAAAATGAAAGCCGAAAAGACCGTACACCCCCAATAGCAGCGTGGCTGGCGGAATGCGCCATACCTTGGGAGTGCGAAGCACCGATGGCAGTGACAGCACACTGCCCACCAGCAGCGCAATGCCGGTCAACAGAAACGGTGGCACGTGGCTCAAGGCCACGCCCAGGCTGGCTAGCGTGGCCCACAGGGCGATGGCGGCAATGGCAAATAGGTTGGCGGTCAAAACGAGAATGGAATTTAGGATAAATATCGGCGTTTGCGCCCGTATTCATTGCTTGAGTAGCTATCAATTTGGAAGCAATCAAGCCCTTCACCAAGCGATGAAGCTCGAAGTCTA
The DNA here is from genome assembly GCA_903954045.1 of uncultured beta proteobacterium. GTDB lineage: Bacteria > Pseudomonadota > Gammaproteobacteria > Burkholderiales > Burkholderiaceae_C > Allorhodoferax. Next base: position 746 of record CAJBMJ010000499.1, read on the forward strand.
GCGACAATCAGGGGATGTCACTTCCTTCCAAAGCCCAACTCTCCATGCTCGATCTGGTCGCCGTGCGTGAGGGCAGCCCGGTCAGCGCCGCTTTGGCTCTGGCACTGCGTACCGCCCAACACGCTGAAAAACTCGGTTTCACCCGCTACTGGGTGGCTGAGCATCACAATATGGAAAGCATCGCCAGCTCTGCCACGGCGGTGCTGGTGGGCTATATCGCCGGTGGTACCCAGCGCATCCGGGTGGGGTCGGGAGGCATCATGTTGCCCAACCACGCGCCGCTCGTGGTGGCAGAGGCTTTCGGTACGCTGGCAGAGTTGTATCCAGGCCGCATTGACCTGGGCCTGGGCCGTGCTCCCGGCACCGACCCGTTGACCATGCGCGCTTTGCGACGCAATCGGGTTGAGACAGAAGAGGACTTTCCGCGTGAGGTGGCCGAGTTGCAAGCCCTGCTGGGCGACCCGATTGCGGGGCAGCGCGTGGTGGCCAATCCGGGTGCAGGTACCCATGTGCCCATCTGGCTCTTGGGCTCGAGTCTTTTCTCGGCCCAACTGGCGGCAGAGCGAGGTTTACCCTACGCCTTTGCCTCGCACTTTGCTCCGCGCATGATGATGCAGGCCATTGATCTGTACCGAAGCCTCTTCAGGCCGTCAAAGGTTCTGGCGAAACCCTATGTGGCCATTGGCGTGCCGCTGGTGGCTGCGGAAACCGACGCTCAGGCCCACCACCTTGCCAGCAGCGTGCAGCAGCGTGTGTTGGGAATTCTGACAGGCGACCGCAAGCCATTGCAGCCACCGATTGAAAATTTCATGTCTCTCATCGATGGCCGGGCCCGTGCAGCCATTGGCGATTTTTTGGAGATGGCAGTCATCGGCGGACAGGCTACCGTGCGCCAGGAGTTTCAGCGACTTCAGAACTTGACCGCTGCGGATGAATTCATCCTGGTCTGCGACGTTTACGACCCTGAACTTCGCTTGCGCTCGCTGGACATTGCCGCTGCGGCTTGGCGGGGATAAATCTGAGTCAGCCGGACTCAGTCTGCCAGAGGCTTGAGCAATTCGGCTAGGTCATCTTCGGTAAACAGGGGCTGTTTGCGGCCGGTGGAGCCGCTGTACATGCTTTCGCTCAAATGGGCTTTGCGTTCCTGCAGTGCCAGAATGCGTTCTTCAATCGTGCCCTGCGCCACCAATTTGTAGACAAACACGGTTTGCGTCTGGCCAATGCGGTGGGCGCGGTCGGTGGCCTGGGCCTCGGCCGCCGGGTTCCACCAGGGGTCGAAATGAATCACCGTATCAGCCTGAGGCAGGTTGAGGCCGACGCCCCCTGCTTTGAGGCTGATCAGAAAAATTGGTACCTGACCAGACGTGAACTGCGCAATGATGGCCTCCCGGTTCTGGCTTTGGCCGGTGAGTTTGGTCCATGCCAGGCCGTGCGCCTTTAGCCTTGCCTCAATCAGGGTGAGCATGCTAGTGAACTGAGAAAACAGCAAAATGCGCCTGCCTTCAGCGACCATTTCGGGGAGCATTCCCATCAGGTGTTCGAGCTTGGCAGACGCTTTGACCTTTTGCGCAGCGGGCAATTTCAGCAGCTGCGGGTCACAGCAGACCTGTCGCAGCTTCAGCAAAGCATCCAAAATGGTGATTTGCGACTTGGCCAGACCCTTGGCATTCAAGGCTTCTCGCACTGATTTTTCCATGCCAAGTCGAATGGTTTCGTACAAGTCGGCCTGTTTGCCGGAGAGCTCAATGCGCGTGACGGTCTCTACCTTGGGCGGCAGCTCGCTGGCCACCAGTGCCTTGGTTCTACGCAGCATGAACGGCGTGATACGGGCGCGCAGTTGCTGCAGTCGCTCGGGATCGCCCTGCTTCTCGATGGGTGTGCGAAACAGCTCCCTGAAGCGCTGCTGGCTGCCCAGAAAACCGGGCATCAGAAAGTGAAAAAGGCTCCAGATTTCGCCCAGGTGATTTTCCATGGGCGTGCCAGAGAGGCACAGCCGGTGGAGGGTTTGTAGTTGGCCCACCACTTGGGCAGCGTGGGTGCTGGCGTTTTTGATGTTCTGCGCTTCGTCCAGCACCACGATGTGCCATTGGGCATCGAGCCAACGCTCTTTGTCACGTTGCAAGAGCGAGTAGGGCGCAATCACGATGTCATGCGCGGCCATGGAATCGGCCACTTGGTGCCGGTCCGCGCCGTGAATGACTAGCGCCCGCAAACCTGGGCAAAACCGCTCGGTCTCTTTGCGCCAATTGCCCATCAGGCTCACCGGCGCAATGATGAGGGCGGGGTGTGTCAGGCGGCCTGCGTCTTTTTCAACCTGGATATGTGCCAGGGTTTGTAGGGTTTTGCCGAGACCCATGTCGTCGGCAAGGATGCCGCCCAGGTGGTTTTCGCGCAGAAACTGCAACCAGTTCAGGCCCTGCTGCTGGTAGGGGCGCAGCGTGGCGTTCATGCCTGCGGGCACCGGCACCACCGGCATCTCTGCGCGGCCACTGAGGCGCTGCACCATTTCGCGCAGGTGTTGCGCGCCTTCCCATACCGCGCCTTCGCCCAAAGCGGCGGTAGCGCGCAGGGCGTCCAGACGTGAGAGGCGCAGGCTGTCGGCATCAAAATCCACGCCCTTTTCTCCTACCAACTCCAACAATGCGGCCAGCCAGGGTTTGAGTGCATCGGTGGGCAGGCGGATAAAGCCGGGGCCGTCGGGTTTGGGTAAGAACACAAAGGGCGCGATGTCGGGCAGACCCGTTTCGGGGTCGAGCTCGGCACTGTGGGCTGAGGCAATCAGCTCAGGCAGCCAAGGCAGGATGTTGTGGCGCTGTCCGTTGATCTCCATGCCCAGCGACAGGTCAAACCAGGGTGAACTGGCCTCGTCTTCCCCTTGCGGCTGCAGGTCGACCTGCAGCGTGTCGGCCACGGTCACATAGTCATCGAGCTGGGGTTCTGCCGTTACCACAAACCCTGCTTCGCGCAGCGCGGCATAGTCGGTTTGCGCCCAGTGCAACCAATCGCTTTGGGGCAGGTCACCGGGGATGCCAAAGTGTCCGCCTTCGGCACTGCGCAGGCCCAGCTCCATCAGGCGGGTGATGAAATCAAATTCGGCCTCGGTGTCGCGCTGCAACAGGTACTGGCCCTGCGCATCGTCCACGCGTACGGCAGCGCCCTGTCCGGCCCACCAGCCACGGTGGCCTGCATAGTCAAAGCGCAGCTGCGCTTGTAGCAAGCCTATGTAGAAGACCTCGGCAGGTGGGCAAGGGCTAAGGTGCAGGTGTGCGGTAGGTACCACGCCGGTGAGGCACTTCAGCGCTTGCAGCACGGGTGGCAGTGGCAAAGGCCCCAGACGCTGCATCAACTCGGCCTGGAATTTTTGCAATGCCGCTGCCTTGAGTGGCGGGGCCTTGAGCAGCGCCTCCAGCTGGGCGTTTGAGATGCCCTGTGCCTCCACGAGCCCGCATTGGCTGGTGTGCATGTTCAGGTACAGGGGCGGATGGTTCAGACACAGCGTGGTTTGCGCATCCGACAGTTTTGCACGCAGAACCCAGGAGGGTTCGCCGCCTTGGGACGAAGGCACTTCCTGCCATGTCCAATGCAATGCTTGCGGCGGGCCCCACTGAACAGGTGTTTCTACATCGCCACGCGGGTTGGTCTGAAACAGGCGGCCGGTCTGCGCTGCCAACTCCAGTGCCGTGGCTCCGATGCGTCCTTTCAGCAAGGCCTCCGAACTGAAGCTGTGGCCATAGTGGCGCAGCTGGCCGCGCCCGGGCATGGCGGCAATCAGATCCAGCAACTCGCGGTCTTGCGCTGTGGCATTGTCGTAAATGGCCTGCCCTGCATACGGTGCCGTATTTACCTTTTTGGGCCGTGCCCAGCCTTCGCTGGCCTTGGGGTAGGAGATAACCACTTCCAAAAGCAGTTGCGGCTTGGGGCTTTGGGGGTTGATGACGCGCAGCAGGTATACGTATTGGTCGGGCCGGTCCGGCCGATCGGCATTCGCTTGCGATAGCGCTGCGCTGAACAGCGGTACCTGGCCTTGCGCAACGTCGATATCGCTGAGCCATTGCAACAACTTGGTTTCGGCCTCAATGCGGGCAAGGTCTGCTGCGCGTGCGAGTGTGTCCTGGCGGCGGGCTTCGATCTCTTCCGGTGTGGGCGCAGCCGGGGCGATGGCAAAGGGGTCTGTGTCCGAAGCCGCCAAAATGCGCAACCCCTGGTGCGCAGCTTTGAGCATGAGCGC
>CAJBMJ010000500.1 GCA_903954045.1 uncultured beta proteobacterium
CGACCAGCGATGAAGTCCTTGACTTGCTGGTACAGCGCCACGCTGGCCGGCGCCTCTCCCGACCGCGAGGTGGCAGCCGCGGTGACGGTGGAAGAGGGCGCGTCGGAGTGCAGCTTGACTTTCATGTCGTGAAGCGTGGGCAGGCAGTGCTCAATGGTCTTCCGCAGCCATGGACTCGGCCCGGATTTCTTCGGTCAGACGCGCCTTGAGTTGCATGAACTCGGGCGAGGTCTTGATGGTGTAGTGCCGGGGGTGCGGCAAATCGACGGCCAACTCGGTCTTGATTCGACCGGGCCGCGCGCTGAACACCGCCACGCGGTTGGCCATGAAGATGGCTTCGTCAATATCGTGGGTTACAAACAGCACGGTCTTGCGCGCCGACTCCCAAATGCCCAGCAACAGTTCCTGCATCAGCACCCGCGTCTGGTTGTCCAGCGCACCAAAAGGCTCGTCGAGCAGCAGAATTTTGGGGTCATTGGCCAGCGCGCGGGCAATTGCCGTTCGCTGTTGCATGCCGCCCGAAAGCTGCTTGGGAAAGTGGCTCTCAAACCCGCGCAGACCAACCTTGGCCATGAAGTAGTCGCAGCGTTCCTTTTGTTGAGCCTCGGGCATGCCGCGTTCACGCAGGCCGAAACGGATGTTCTGCGCAATGGTCAGCCAGGGGAACAAGGTGTAGCTCTGGAAAACCATGCCGCGGTCGGCACCCGGGCCGTCCACAGGCTGGCCGTCCAGTAGCACACGCCCGGTGGTCGGCTGATCCAGCCCGGCCACGATGCGCAGCATGGTGGACTTGCCGCAGCCCGAGGGACCCAGGATGGTCACAAAATCGTTTTCCTGCACGTCGAAATCAACCGGCGTCAGTGCTTGCGTCTTGGTGCCATGGGGGCTGGTAAAGATGCGCGAGACACCTTGGATGGACAACTTGGGGTTCACAACGCACTCCATACAAACAGACGGCGGTTCAGGGCCTTGAAGGCAAAGTCGGAAACCAGTCCGATCAGGCCTATGACGATGATGCCGAAGATGATCTGCCCGGTATTGAGCAATGCCTGACTGTCGGTAATCATGTGGCCGATGCCGCTGCTTGATCCGATCAGCTCGGCCACGATCACATAGGTCCAGGCCCAGCCCAGCACCAGACGCAGGGTCTCGGCAATCTCGGGTGCAGCGCCGGGAATCAGCACGCGTTTGACAATGCCGCTGTTGTTTGCGCCCAGCGTATAGGCGGCCTCCACCAGATCACGGCGGGCACCGCCCACAATGACTGCGACCATCAGCGTGACCTGAAACACCGAGCCAATAAATATCACTAGCAGCTTTTGCAGCTCACCCAGACCGGCCCACAAGATGAGCAGGGGGATAAAGGCCGATGCCGGCAGGTAACGACAGAAGGACACAAAAGGCTCGAGAAAAGCCTCTATGCCTTTGTGCGCGCCCATGGCAATGCCCAGAGGAACGGCCACGATGGCGGCCAGCACAAAGCCGCCCACCACACGCCACACCGTCATGCCGATATCGTAGTGAAAGTCGTACTTGGCAAACAGCAGCCACCCTTCCTGAACCATGGTGACCGGACTGGCCAGGAAGGTAGGTGACACAAAGCCGCCCAGCGTGAAGAAAGACCAGACCGCGACAAACACCACGAAGAAGCTGAACCCCAGCATCCAGCGTGCGCGTAGGCTGACCGGCTCCAGCGGCGCCAGCCCACGCCGGCGCGCCGGCGCGCTGGCTGGTGTATTTATCGCTGATGTGCCGGGCATGCGGTTACTTGATGAAACTGTCATCGAAGGTTACCGCCAGATTCTCGGGAGCCTTGCGAATCACACCGGCTTCGAGCAGGATCTTCTGGGCATCCTTCATGAAAGCGGTCAGTTCACCGGCAAAGAACTTCTGGTTGGCTGCCTTGTCCTGCCAGCGCAGGTAAGCCGATGACTTGGCGAACTGTTCACCGGTCTGCTTGACCGCAGCTCCCATGATTTCATTGGCTTTGGCGGGCTCGGCCTTGATCATGTCCAGTGCGGCAAAGTAGGCATCGGTGAGCGCCTTGGCAGCCTTGGGGTTGGCTTTGAGCCAGGTGGGGGCGCAACCCACGGTGTCCATCACCATGGGGTAGTCCAGCGTAGTGGCCAGGATCTTGCCGGATGCCGGGTTGTCACGCACCGTGGACAGATAAGGTTCATAAGTCATGGCGGCATCGTTCTGGCCGGCCACAAAAGCCTGGGCTGCTGCCTGGGGCGATAGTGTGGTGAGCTTCACGTCTTTCAGGCTCATGCCGTTTTTGCTGAGCATCCAAGCCAGGCCGAAATACGGTGCGGTACCAGGAGCGTCTACACCAATGGTCTTGCCCTTGAGGTCCGCAAAGCTCTTGATGTCACCGCGCACGGCAATACCGTCTGCACCGTAGGACTTGTCCATCTGGAAGATCTGCACGATGGGCACGCCATTGGCGTTCCAGGCCACATGGGTTTCCACCGTGGTGGCTGCGCACTGAATAGCTTCTGAAGCCAGTGCAAGGTGACGGTCTTTCTGGGGAATCATCTTGATTTCCACATTCAATCCGTACTTCTTGAAAATGCCCGCTTTGTCAGCCAGGGTCAGCGGCGCAAAGCCGGTCCAGCCCGACATCCCCAGCACAATTTTTGTCTCTTGCGCCACTGCAGTGGACAGTGTGCCCGCCGCCACCAGACCGGTGGCCAGCAACGATGCGATCTTCAAACCCGATTTACCCATGATGAACCCCTTTGAAAATGAAATGCCCCGTTCGAACCAAGGTCCCTGCGACCCAGGCTAAGCATCAGTCCAGTTAGTCATCCATACCTGTATAGACAGGATAGGATATTTCGACACCTTTTGCGCTTGAATTTCAACAGAAGGTGTTTGGAAAGAAAGCAGTTTGAATACTATCTTCGTTGCAAAGTATTCTTATAGGGACTTTCACCGTGTTGTTGTATATACAGGTTTATGTTATAGGCCCAAGCCCTGCGTATCTTTGGCCAGTTGCGTGATCCTGCTCCACTCGCACTTCTCAATAGCATCGGCAGGCACAATCCATGAGCCCCCCACGCACACCACATTGGAAAGGCTCAAAAAATCCGGTGCGTTTTGCAGGGTCACGCCACCGGTCGGACAAAATTTCACATCAAAGAACGGGCCACCCCAAGCCTTGAGCATGGCGGGGCCGCCAGCCTGCATGGCCGGAAAAAACTTGAGTTCAGTGAATCCATCTTCCTGCGCAGCCATGATTTCGCTGCCCGTGGCCACACCCGGTAATAGCGCCAAACCCACATCCCGGCAGGCCTGTCCCACCGCACTGGTGTAGCCCGGGCTTACGGCAAAGCGCGCACCCGCGATGGCAGCGGCCTGGGCATCGGCCTTGCTGCGCACCGTGCCAGCGCCGACCACAGCCTCTGGCACTTCCTTGGCAATCGCTTCCATGCAGGCCAGCGCCTGGGGTGTGCGCAGCGTCACCTCCAACATGCGAACACCCCCGGCCACCAGTGCGCGCGCCAGTGGCACCGCATGTGCCACGTCATGCAGGACGATGACGGGAATGACAGGCGCGTCCTGCATCACTTGCAATGCGGTAAGGGTCGAGAGTTTGGACATACGAGTTGTAAATTAGATTGGAAGAAACTATGGCGTGGTGGAACCGTTGCCTTAGAGCCAGCTGCAGGCACCCTCTTCTGCCGTCAGCGCATTGCGTCGCATACCGGCAAAAAGCTCCCGGCCCATGCCAACGCCATTGGCTACACGCAGAGCTTCGGGCATGGTGGCAA
>CAJBMJ010000501.1 GCA_903954045.1 uncultured beta proteobacterium
ATGGCCGCCATGTTTCGCGAAGCCGAGGCTGAAGGGGCGATTTTGCTGCTCGATGAGGCCGACAGCTTTCTGCAGGACCGCAGAGGCGCCCAGCGCAACTACGAGGTGAGCGAAGTCAATGAAATGCTCCAGGGCATGGAGCGATTTCCAGGCATCTTTATTTGCACTACCAACCTGATGGATCGCATCGATCAGGCGGCTTTGCGGCGTTTTACCTTCAAGATCCAGTTCAAGCCGCTGACATCCCAACAAAGGGAATCTTTCTTTGTGGCCGAGGCCTGCGGTGGTGATGCGGGGCAGCTCACGCCCGACATGTCAACGCGCCTGGCGGCACTCGACCAACTGTGTCCCGGTGACTTTGCCGCCGTCAAACGCCAGGCGGTCATTTTGGACACAGTGTTGCCTGCGGACGACTTTTTGGCGCAATTGGAGGCCGAACACCGCATCAAGCCTGAGGTGCGAGAAGCCCGGGGAATGGGATTTTTGCAATAACTGTCAACCGATGGGCAAGCTGGTGCGTCATATGCACAAGGCGGATGCAAAACGGGCACCAAGTTGGTTCCAACCAAGATTGTCTGTGTATGTATCCAGTGTTTTACCTATTGCAAACCAACCATGCACAAAGACCCCATCCAGGTTCCGGAAAAAGGCACTTACAAGTGGCAGCTGTTCAGTTACTGGTCTGACGAATACCGTCAAACCCGTGCCGACCACTCCGCTTACATCGCGCTCAATTTCGCTGGCGCCCTGGACGCGTGTCGCAGCAAGTTGCAGACATTGGTTCAGCGCCACAAGCAACTAGGCAGCTACGGTACTTGCCCCGAGCGCCATGCCCGCGCCATCGCCCGTCTGCAAAAAACCATGACCGGTGCGGCCATGGCCTACGAAAGCTGCTTCCAGCAACACTAACCGTGGCCCTAAACCGCGGCCACCACGCGCAGCACCTCCTGCGCGTACGCTTCCAGCTTCTTCGCTCCCATGCCGCTGATCCCTTGCAGATCGTCCATGGACTGCGGCGCTTTGTGGGCAATGGCCGCCAAGGTGGCATCATGAAAAATCACATACGCCGGTAAGTTGTGTTCTTTGGCCACTTCGGCCCGCCAGGCTTTCAGGGCCGAGTAACGCATCAATGCGTTGCTGTCCAGGGCGATGGGTGCTTTCACCATGGCCCCCAAACGGGCGCTGCGTTTCGATTTGCGTTCGGTGGGGCTGGAAACTGATTCTCGCAACTGCACCGAAACTTCCCCTTTCAGTACGCCGCGCGATTCCGGCGTGAGCTGTAGCGTGTTGAAGGCCTGGGCATCCACCGTCAAGGCCCCCATGGCGATGAGCTGGCGCAATACACCACGCAACTGCAGCTCAGTGAAGTCCTTGCCAATGCCAAAGGTGCTCAGGGCCTCGTGTCCGTACTGGCTGACTTTTTCGGTCGGCTTGCCTCGCACAATGTCCATCAAATGCCCCGCGCCAAAGCTGATGCCGCTCATTTGCTGGATGCGATAGACGGTGGAAAGCAGCTTGCGCGCCGCATCCGTGCCATCCCACACGGCGGGCGGGCTCAGGCAGTTGTCACAATTTCCACAGGGTGTGCTCGCTTCGCCAAAGTAGCCCAAGAGGCGCACCCGGCGGCAATCGGTGGCTTCGGCCAGACCCAGCAAGGCATCGAGCTTGCCGCGCATCACCTGCTTGAACTCTTCGCCCGCCGGGCTCTCGTCAATCATGCGGCGCTGGTTCACCACGTCTTGCAAACCATAGGTCATCCAGGCATCGGCTGCCAGGCCGTCGCGCCCAGCGCGTCCGGTCTCCTGGTAGTAGCCCTCAATATTTTTGGGCATGTCCAGGTGCGCCACAAAGCGCACATCGGGCTTGTCGATACCCATGCCAAAAGCAATGGTGGCCACCATCACCATGCCCTCTTCCCGCAAAAACCGGTCCTGGTTGGCCTGGCGCACCTTGGTGTCCAACCCCGCGTGGTACGGCAGGGCCTTGATGCCTGCGTCTGCCAGGGTTTGCGCCATGTCTTCCACCTTGCGCCGGCTCTGGCAGTAGACGATGCCCGCCTCGGCATCGTGCTCCCGCTCAATAAAGCGCAGCAACTGCAGGGTGGAGTCTTTCTTCTCCACAATGGTGTAGCGGATGTTGGGCCTGTCGAAACTGCTGACAAAGGCCCGCGCGTCTTCCAGCTGGAGCCGCTCCAGAATGTCTTCGCGCGTCAGGTCGTCGGCGGTGGCGGTCAGCGCCATGCGGGGAATGCCGGGGTAGCGCTGGTGCAGCACCGTCAGGTTGCGGTAGTCGGGTCGGAAGTCATGGCCCCACTGGCTTACGCAATGCGCTTCGTCTATCGCAAACAGGCTGAGCTTGCCGCGATCAAACAGCGAATCCAGCAGCGCCAGAAAGCGTGCGTTGGTCACCCGCTCGGGCGCGGCGTACAGCAAGGTAATTTCGCCGCGCAACAATTGCTGCTCAATCTGGTAGGCCTCGTCGCTGCTGAGGGTGGAGTTCAGGAACGCAGCGCTCACCCCGGCTTCGTGCAACGCGCCCACCTGGTCGTGCATCAGGGCAATCAGCGGCGAAATCACCAGCGTTGCACCCAGCCCGGTCTGCTGGCGAGCGATGGCTGGCACCTGGTAGCACAGGCTTTTGCCACCGCCCGTGGGCATCAAAACGAGCGCATCACCCCCTGCAATGACGTGTTCGACGATGGCCTGCTGGGGCCCGCGAAACTGCGCATAGCCGAATACGTCGTGAAGAATTTGGTGGTGGGGCACGAAAAATGCTATCGAATAA
>CAJBMJ010000502.1 GCA_903954045.1 uncultured beta proteobacterium
AAACGTACCCTTCGTCACCGGCCAGTTCACCAACACCGGCAGCACGGGCGGCACGGTCAATCCGTTTCAAACGATTGAGCGCAAAGATGTGGGCCTCACACTGCGCGTCAAGCCCCAGATCAGCGAAAACGGCACCGTGCGCATGGCGATTTTTCAGGAAGTCTCCAGCGTACAGGCCAACAGCGTGAACTCGGCTACCGGACTGATCACCAACAAGCGCAGCATCGAATCGAATGTGCTGGTGGAGGACGGCTCCATCGTGGTGCTGGGCGGATTGTTGCAGGACGAGTTTGGCGACAACCAGGAAAAAGTTCCGGGTCTTGGAGACGTACCGCTCTTTGGCGCGCTGTTTCGCAGTGATTCACGCAGCCGCAAGAAAACCAATCTGATGGTCTTTTTGCGACCGGTGGTGGTGCGTGACGCACAGGCCACACAGGCCTTGTCGCAAGACCGCTATGAGCTGATGCGCAGCGGCCAGCAGGCAGCCCAACCTGCTCCGAAACCCATGCTCGATGTCGGTGATGCACCCGTGTTGCCACCGCTCAAGCCCATGACGATGGCGCCCAAGCCTGAGACCAAGTAGGCCAGACCCGCTACGCCATGCGCCACCCCCTGCCCTACGCCTTTGCACGCACCCAGCAACTGCTGCTGACCGAGCAGGGCGAGGCCCGCACTCTCTGGGTCCACTCGAACACCTCTGTCAGCGCCATCAGCGAAGTCACCCGCAAATTTGCGCCCCAGTCTTTGGAAGTGCTGGAGGCGGCAGATCTGACACAGCGCATCAGCGTGGCTTACGCCCAGGGCGAATCCAGTGCCGCTACGGTGGTGAGCGAGGTACAGGGCGATGCCGATTTCTCGCGCATGATGCAGGAACTGCCCGCGGTGGAAGACCTGCTGGAAACGGCTGACGATGCGCCCATTATCCGCATGCTCAACGCACTGCTGACGCAAGCCGCGCGCGACGGTGCCAGCGACATCCACATTGAGCCCTACGAGCGCCATTCGGTGGTGCGTTTCCGGGTGGACGGCACGCTGCGCGAAGTAGTGCAGGCTCACCGCGCCCTGCATGCGGCGCTGATTTCACGCCTGAAAATCATGGCCGATCTGGATATTTCAGAAAAACGCCTGCCACAGGACGGCCGCATCAGCTTGCGCATTGGCACACGCGCGGTGGACGTTCGCGTCAGCACCCTGCCCAGCGCCCACGGAGAGCGCGCCGTATTGCGCCTGCTGGACAAAAGCCAGGACCAGCTCAGCCTGGAGGCTGTGGGTATGCAGGGTGAAGTGCTAAAGCGCTTTGAAGGGCTGATTGCCCAGCCCCACGGCATCATTCTGGTGACCGGGCCCACTGGTTCTGGCAAAACCACCACGCTGTATGCGTCGCTGGGCAGACTGGACGCCAGCCGCCAGAACATCATGACGGTGGAAGACCCGATTGAATACGAGCTGCCCGGCGTGGGGCAGACCCAGGTCAACCCCAAGATCGATTTGAACTTTGCCAAAGCCCTGCGCGCCATCCTGCGCCAGGACCCGGACGTGATCATGATTGGCGAGATTCGCGACTTTGAGACCGCGCAAATCGCCATTCAGGCCTCACTCACCGGCCATCTGGTGCTGGCCACACTGCACACCAACGATGCCGCCAGTGCCATCACCCGCCTGACCGATATGGGCGTAGAACCGTTTTTGCTCAGTTCATCCCTGCGCGGTGTGCTGGCCCAGCGGCTGGTGCGCAAGCTCTGCAAGCCCTGCGGCGGAAAGGGCTGCGAGGTCTGCGGGCACACCGGCTACCAGGGACGCACCGGCGTGTTTGAATTGCTGGTGACCGACGAGGCAATTCAGGCCCAGATTCACAAGCAGGCCTCTGAGGCTGACATACGTGCAGCCGCGGTGCAGGGCGGCATGACGCTGATGCGCGAGGACGGCGAGCGACTGGTAACCCAGGGCATCACCAGCCGCGAAGAACTGGTGCGGGTCACCCGCGACTAGTTGCAAACGGCCTCACACCAATCAGCATGCCCGCATTTACCTACGAAGCACTGACACCTGAGGGCCAGACCCGCAAGGGCGTGCTCGATGCCGACAGTGCCCGCGCAGCACGCGGGCAGTTGCGCTCGCAAGCACTGGTGCCGCTGTCGGTCGAGCTGGTGGACAGTGGCGTATCCGTTCACGGCGAGGCAAGTGCGCCTTTCTGGCGTAAACGCGCTTTCAGTCCGTCGCAGCTTGCCATCTGGACCCGCCAACTCGCCGGTCTCGTCACATCCGGCTTACCACTGGAACGGGCCCTGACTTCTCTCTCGGAAGAGGCTGAAACACCTACTCAACGTGATCTGGTTGCGGCCATCCGCGCAGAGGTGGGCGCAGGCTCTACGTTGGGCGCCGCCCTGGCCCGTCATCCGCGTGAGTTCTCGGGCATTTTTGTGGCGGTCATTGGTGCGGGAGAGCACAGCGGGCAATTGGGCCTGGTCCTAGAGCGCCTGGCCGACGACCTGGAAGAGCAGCAGAACCTGCAAGCCAAGTTGCTGGGTGCTGCACTTTACCCGGCCATTGTGAGCGTGGTGGCGCTGGCTATCGTGCTGTTTCTACTGGCCTACGTAGTGCCGCAGGTGGCCAGTGTGTTTGCCGGGTCCAAGCAGGCCTTGCCGGTGCTGACCCGCATCATGCTGGGCATTAGCAGCTTTGTCAGAAACTACGGCTGGCTGATGTTGATTGCTCTGTTTTTTATAGCTATTGGTGCACGCATGGCATGGGCTAGTGCTGCTTTTCGTGAGAAATACGATGCCGCCTGGCTTCGTGTGCCGATTGTGGGCCGCCTTGCGCGCGGCTACAACGCGGCACGCTTTGCCAGCACCCTGGCGATGCTGGCAGCCGCCGGTGTACCGATCCTGAAGGCTTTGCAATCTGCCGCTGAAACCCTGTCGAACCGCGCCATGCGCGCAGATGCGCTGCAGGCACTCAGCCTGGTACGGGAAGGCGCTCCGCTTGCCAATGCGCTGGGACAGCATCCGCGCTTTCCAGGGCTGTTGGGGATGTTTGCGCGCTTGGGAGAACAGACCGGTCAACTCCCGCAAATGCTGGACCGCGCCGCTTTGCAATTGCGCAACGAAGTGCAACGCCGCGCCCTGCAACTCGCCACACTGCTGGAGCCTTTGCTGATCGTGGTGATGGGCCTGGTGGTGATGCTCATCGTGCTGGCGGTGCTGATGCCGATTATTCAACTCAACCAACTGGTGAAATGAGCTCCCCCCTGAGCCGCTTTGCGTCTTCCCCCCTGAGGGGGGACTGCACCAGTGGACCGGCAAAGCCGGTTCCACGGTGCATCTGGGTTGAAGACACTTCACTCGGAGGGTATTGCGTATGGCTATGACACTGGACGGCAAGTTGGTTGTGGCGATTTCCAGCCGGGCCTTGTTTGACTTTGAAGAAGAGAACCAGATTTTTGAGCGAGGTGACGACCGCGCTTACATGCAGTTGCAGCGCGAGCGGCTGGATGTTCCGGCCAAACCTGGCGTGGCGTTTTCGCTGGTCAAAAAACTGCTGGCCTTTAACGAAACACCATCGCAGCGGGTGGAGGTGGTGATTTTGTCGCGCAACGACCCGGTCAGCGGATTGCGTGTGATGAAGTCGGCTGCGCACTATGCGCTACCCATCATCCGCTGCTCGTTCACGCGCGGTGAAGCGCCCTGGCGGTATTTGCGGCCCCTGCATGCCAATCTGTTTCTCAGCACCCATCTGAGCGATGTGCGTGCGGCGCTGGAGGCAGGTGTTCCGGCAGCGCAGGTGTACCCCACTTCAGCCCACGCGAGTGGCGCCCATCCACAGGAAGTGCGCATAGCGTTTGATGGTGACGCGGTGCTGTTTAGCGATGAGGCCGAACTGGTGTACCAGTCGCAGGGGCTCAACGCGTTTCAGCAGCACGAAATTGACAAGGCAGCACTACCTTTGCCCGACGGTCCATTCAAGCCCTTGCTGGTGGCGTTACACCGCATGCAGCAAGCGGCCATTCCGCACATGCGCATCCGCACCGCACTGGTGACTGCCCGCAGCGCACCGGCGCACGAGCGCGCCATCCGCACGCTGATGGACTGGAACATTGAGGTAGATGAAGCGATGTTTCTGGGCGGGCTGGACAAAGGCGAATTCCTGCGTGAATTTGAGCCTGACTTTTTCTTTGATGACCAGACCGGCCACATTGAATCGGCTGCCCGCCATGTGCCCTCAGGCCATGTGGCCAGTGGCGTGCGCAACTGATTCGTCAGGCCTTACGGCATGAGGGTTGGCTCAAGCACCGGGTCAGCGTCGGGACCAAAAGAACCGTTGCCCAATTGCGCTTCACGGCTGCGGCCCCAGCCCCACAAGGTGCCATCGGCTTTGACGGCGAACGTGTGGTACTTGCCTGCCGACACCGCAACCCAACTGGTATCGGTTCCGACCTTTTTGGGAATGGAACTGCTGGTCGTGTTGCCGTAACCCAATTGCCCATAGGTGTTGGAGCCCCAGGTCCACAGTGTGCCGTCGGACTTGATGGCGACGCTGTGTTGGCCACCAGCGGAAATGATTGCCCAGTTCACTGCTGTGCCGATCTTTGTGGCAGTAGTCAGATCTGCTGTTGAGCCGTTCCCAAGCTGACCCGATTCGTTCGCTCCCCAGGCGTACAAGGCGCCGTTGCCCAGAATGGCCAGATTGTGATACGCACCGGCGGCAATCGCCACATACTTCTCGGTCCCGATGGCAAAGGGCTGGTAGGCGGGCGAAGGGACAGTTGCCGTGGGGTCAGGTTCGGGCACCCGCCCCAGTTGGCCTCTGGTGTTTCCTCCCCAAGTCCAAATGGTTCCGTCCGTCTGCAAGCCAATCGAATGGGCTGCGCCTGCCGCAGCAAGGCTCCAGGTGGTGGCAAGCTTGGCTTCCTGGGTTGGCGTGTTTCTGTCCACGGGTGCGGTGGCTGGATCTGTCAGTTCGGTATCACCCAACTGTCCATCAAAGTTGCGCCCCCACGCCCACAAAGAGCCGTCCTTTTTCACCGCAAGGCTGTGGTACTGCCCTGCCGATGCCGACACCCAGGTTGTCGCCGTACCCACCTTCACGGGAGACCAGCGGTCGACCGTCGATTTATCCCCCAACTGTCCATTGAGGTTGAAGCCCCAGGCCCACACCGTGCCGTCCGCACGCAGGGCCAGCGTATGGAATTCGTTGCTTGAAAAGTTGGCCCAAGTCGCGACTGTGCCAATTTGCACGGGGGTGTAACGGTCTATCCAGGTGCCGTCGCCCACCGAACCCTTCATGTTCTGGCCCCAGCCCCACAAGGTTTCATCCGATTTACGTGCCACCGAAAAGATGCCTCCCGCAGAGACCGCCGCATACGGCCCTTTGATGGTTAGGCCTGTACTACCGGTGACCGTGCTGCCCGAGAGCGAAACCACGCTAGCCGCAATGGTGACATTGCCGACGGCGACTGCTTTGACCAGACCAGCGGAAAAAACCGTGGCCAGCGAACTGTCACTGGTGGTCCAGGTGATGTCTTTGGTGACCGCCGCTGTTTTGCCATCACCATAAGTGGCAGTCACCACCATCTGTTGTGTGGCGCCGGTGATCAGCGTTGCATTGGCTGGGGTTACCGCAATCGACTTGACGGTGGTTGATGGCGTAGCGGTCGTCGTCGTCGTCGTCGTCGTCGTCGTGGGAGTTCCGGTGGTAGTCGTAGTTCCAGTGGTCGTGGTAGACGTAGAGCCGCCACCGCACGCGGCCAGCGAAAGCAGCAGTATCGGGAGCAGTAGCTTGGAAATTGCAGTGTTCATCATGTTTGCGCTCAGTTAGCTGTTGGCAGGCAATACCCATCACGCAGTGATTGGAGTCTAATTCCCGTTCCCCTGGACAAAACCCGGAATTAGGCCTGAAATAGCCGCCATATGGAGCTTACTCCTTCGACCTTTACCATGCATGACCCCCTCTCCCAATTTTCTGACCGTCGCGCTGCACTGAAGGCCGTTTTCGGCGTGCTGGGGGGATTGCTGGGAACTTCATGCACGTCACTGTCTGTGGCTCAAGCCTCTGTCAGAGTCCCGACCAACAGCACCGCAGACACCTGGCGCATTCTTTCGCGCTGGGGTTATGGCCCCAATCGCACACTGGCTCAAAAGCTAATGAATGTTGGCGATGCACACGCTTGGGGAGTGCAGCAGATAGAAGCCGCCTGGCTTGCCAGCCAGAGCCCGCCCTATATGCCTGCGGATCTGGCAAGCTTCAATGCGCCTTTGTCTCAGCTTTTCGAGGGCGCACAACAGGAACGCAAGGCCCGCACCACAATCCAGCCTGGAGAACGCAACCCGGATGAGTCTTCCGCACTGCGTCGCTTCGATTTCTCCGGGACGTCAGACCCGCTCGCCTTCAGCCGAACCAAGGTCCAGCAGGCCGCAGCCTGGCGGCTCGACATCAACCGGCAGCCCCAAGTGGAGCCGCCGCTCTTGGCGCGCATGACCGAATTCTGGTTCAACCACCTCAATATTTATGCAGGCAAGGGTGCCGTGCGACCGTTTGCCGGGCACTACGTCGTGAATGTGGCGCGCGCCCATGCCATGGGCAAGTTTGAAGACCTGCTGTTGGCCAGTGCCCGCCATCCGGCCATGCTGCTGTATCTGGACCAGGCCCAAAGCGTGGCAGATGGTAGCCGGGGTGCGAACGGCTCCACCCGTGGCCTGAATGAAAACTATGCACGCGAACTGATGGAGCTCCATACGCTGGGCGTCAGTGGTGG
>CAJBMJ010000503.1 GCA_903954045.1 uncultured beta proteobacterium
ACCGTTTGGATTCGGTCTTGCAGCCAGGCGCCTTCTTCGGTGATGCGTTCTTGCATGTGTTCCAGCGACATGCGCATTTCCTGCAATGGGTGCTCCATGCCATAGGACAGAGCTTGGGTTTTGAAGGCTGCGGCGACCGAGGGGTGTCCCTGGGCTGCGGCCAGTGCTTCGAAGTGACTGCGCTGCTCGGGTGTCAGGCGAATGGTGAAGCCAAATAGCTGAGAGCGGCGCTCAGGCTTCTTGCTGGTTGATGGATGCGTGGGGCGGGCTGAAGGGGAATTACCTTTGCGGGCTGGAGCAAGTGGTGGTTCTGACTGTGCATGGGATGGGACGGGCGCGAAATCCATGGTGCGTGCCTCCTGGGTGGCATGGCGATGGATTCACATTGACAAAACGATGGGTGGATTGCAAGTCCGTAGCCTGTGCTCAGTAAGGATTCTTTCAAATCATTTGCTGGCGGTGGCACGGGTGACACGGGGTGCAATGAAAAATCATTCCCAGGATTTGGGTCACTCAAAACTGAACTGAACTCAATTTACTTTTTGAGAAGTACCTGTGACACCTGTGCCAGGAATGTCGTAGGACTGCACCCACGTCGGAGAAGCTGATCTGACTGGCGTCACAACCCTCGCGTTTTTTGGGTGTGACAGCCTGTGACATGTGAATGTGTGCAAGGAAGGATTACGATTTCGCTGGACAAATTCGGCACAGGTGCCGTCACGGGAGAGAATTCACCGACAGGGTGACACGTTGACGGTATTCCCCCTGAATAAGTCAACGCATTTAGGAGACAAATTAGAGTAAACCGTTTGACGTTGGCACAGGTGTCACGGGTGGAAATCACAAATCATTTTGAGGACTTGCCTAGCTGAATACTGACGGAACTCAATCTTTTTGAGATGTACCTGTGTCATCCGTGCCATGAGGCGTTTTGAATGCAACAGTCAGTCATGGAATTTCGGTACTTTCAATGTCAGGTTTCGGGCAGTACAGCACGCAGTCGATCAGGAGCCGCTCGCCAAATTCGGCATCGTGCCCATACCTGTCACTGGCGACCGATTGGAGCGGACATTCACAGCGGCGGGGTGGGAACCCACAAAATCACAGCCTTGTCAGGTTCCAATCCTCAGTTGACGGGCCACACTGCAGAGAAAGCTTACTCCCGGAAATGACTACCTTACGCCATTGAACTGAGGATTTTTCACTGTATGCGCTCTCAATGAGTGACTCGACTTTGGCTCAGCGTCAAGTGACAGAACCACGGCGAATAATCACCACGTTGGGGCAGCTGCGGTAGTGTCCACGATGCTGGGCTCAGCTTGAGCTGATAGTGGCCAGGTAGCCGGCTTCTTCCAGGGCCGCGGCAATTTCCTCGGCGCTGATAAAGCGGGTGTGCTCGGCCCAGGCGCTGCGCTGTTCCAGGTTCACATCGGCAATGTGGATGCACGGCAGGTCTTGCAGCGCAAACATCACTGCGTCCGCATCGTTTTGTGAAAACATGGTCGGTATGGCGAAATGAGTAGTGACCATAGATTGCAACGGGTGTAGAGAGCAAGTGAGCACACTGTAACCTTACGGGCAAAATCGTGCCGCTCTGGGGACGTTGAGCTCTTTCGCTTTATTGGTCTTACTTGTTCGGCGCGTTGTTATCCGACTCGCAGGAGCCAAGGAATAGAAGGACGACGCTGAGCCCGGTGGCGGCCGGATGGTGAACGAGGCCTCGTTGAATAGGCATTCAGATCTACTGCTTTGCGCCATTGATTCAGCTTCTGCTAGTACATTTGCATAGGCGGATCCGGGTTGGGCTTTTACACAAACTCCGCGCTGGTTATGCAGCTGACCCAAATTTAATTGCAGCGGCCACTTGACGCCAGCAAAATAACCAAGCATCCGCTTAAATCTTCAGTTTCACTTTCGGGGGAAGTAAAAATGGGTTGGTTTTCCAAGAGCACAGACGGTTTCTTTCTGAGCACCACCACGCCGCCGGACATTGTGCGCAGCCAGTATTTGGGCGTGGTTAACGGCGAAGCTGTTATCGGGGCCAATATCTTCCGCGACATGTTCGCCTCTGTCCGCGACGTGGTGGGTGGACGAGCTGGGGGCTATGAAAGAGCCCTTGCAGGTGCGTGTGACGCAGCCATCGAAGGCCTAGTAGAAGCGGCAAAAGAATTGGGGGCCAACGGCGTTATTGGCATTGACTTCGACTACGAAGTCTTGGGTGAAACCAACGGAATGATGATGGTGGCAGTGAGCGGGACTGCAATAAAGTTCAATTGAGATTCACTCGACCAGCACACAGCACCGCGGTCACATTTGAGGTTCACCACGCCGACTTTCTCGCCAGTACAAATCAGCCTGCCAGGCAGTTGCCGTTGACGAGCAGGAGCAGTGTGCCCATTGCAGACAGTCACAACTTTGAAGACCTGTCGTTCGTAGTCTCGTCCATCTAAGCCAAATTAGTCAATCAATTTTCGGGGCCGAAACTCCCAATTGTCGGTCAGCCATGCAGGGATCGCCGGTTGAGTATGTAGCTTTTGCCTAGGCTTCGCATTAAATCTGGCGGTTACACAGCTAGTGAGCTGTCACGCTATTCCGCCCGTTCGGAAATCACGATCAGTACTTGCTTTCTACCTAAGCGCAGCAAAATCTGCAAAGGCAATCCACCATCCGGCACTGCGCCAGCCTCGAAACGCTGCGTCACCGGGTTGAACTGAATCCATGCAGGCAATGGGCTGCCATCCGCCAGTGTTACTTGAATCGCACCCGTTCCCAAGGTATCTCTGACCTGGGATGGCAATTCGAAGCCGAAGCCCGTACCGCTTGTTGCCATTGCCTTGGGCACAGACACCGTCGCAACGCCACCCGGTACTCCTTCGGTCAAATTTCCCGGAGGAGCCATATTGAGCGAAATCGAGATGCCGCCCGCACCGAGCGCGCCCGGAGCACCGTCGCTACCGCCACTATCGGCAAGAGAAATCACCGATGCCGGATTGACGTTAAGCAATGGGTTAGAGCTTGTCAAGACACCCGTATCCGCTCCACTATTTGCTGTTATTGGCGGGGTGATTTGTGTTTCTGTACCCGATGGCGATGATGATTCGACTGCTGGAGGCGTGACAGTCGGCAGGATGATCAGGCTACCGACATTGAACGTTAGGTTGTAATTCTCGTCCGTGCCGCTGGCGGTATGGGTGTAGCTGCCAGCGTTGGTGCCGGACCCGCCACTGGTGCTGACACCGCCCAGCACCGCAACGCTCTCGCCATTGACCAAGCCGCTGGCCGTGAAACCGGTAACCGATTGAGTTGCACCGTTGTAGGTCTTGGTGTCGCTGTTGGCAGTGACTGTGGCGTTGGCCTTGCCGACGGTCAGGCTACCGTTGGTAAAGATCAGGTTGTAATTCTCATCTGTGCCGCTGGCAGTGTGGGTGTAGCTGCCAGCATTGGTGCCACTGCCACCGGTGGTAGTCACGCT
>CAJBMJ010000504.1 GCA_903954045.1 uncultured beta proteobacterium
CCCGTACCCGATTGTCCAGGCAGCCAGGAAAGCGCCCACCATGGGTCTGGACCAACCGGCGGTGTAGAGAAAGACGGGAACCCCTACGACAAACCACACATCGCGCGCGCCAAACAAGACCACCCGTGCAGCCGCAAGCAGATTGATGGCCTCATTTTTGGCAAAGAGCTCTTTTGCCGATTTGGATGCCTTGCTCTTGCCCATCAGCTTGGGCACGTAAACCACAACGCCGATCAACACCAGCGAAAGCAGGGCTGACATGGCCCACAGCGACATCTGAAAGCCCAGAACTTCCAGCAACACGCCGCCTAGGAAAAATCCGATTCCCTTCATGGCGTTTTTGCTGCCAGTGAAGAACGCTACCCACTTGAACAGCTTGCCCGAAGCTTCCCCGGCTGTTGCCTTGATGGCGGATTTGCTGGCGGTCTTGGTGAGGTCCTTTGCCACGCCACAAACGCCCTGGGATAACACAACCCAGGCCACAGACAATGAGGGAGACCAATCGGGCGACAGCGCTGAGAGCAGCAAAAAACCGGTGATCTGCGTTGTCAGACCCACCGCCAGCATGCGTGCAATGCCGTACCGCGTAGCTAACCAGCCGCCGATCAGGTTCGCAACAATACCGGCTGCTTCGTAAAGCAAAAACAGGAATGCAAGGGCGAACGGGGAGTAGCCCAACTTGTAGAAGTGCAGCAACACCAGCATCCGCAAAGCGCCGTCCGTGAGCGTGAATCCCCAATACGCACTTGTAACGATGGCGTAGTTGCGGGTTGCGCCTGGGCCTGACGTGTTTGCAACCGCAGTTTTTTCCATGTCAGATTCCAACGGATTCCATATGGCAGGCCAGATCCACCATGCGGCAGGCGTACCCCATTTCATTGTCATACCAGGCATAGACCTTGAGCAAAGTGCCATCGGTCACCATGGTGGACAGCGCATCCACGATGGAGCTGCGCGTGTCACGCGCATAGTCAGCGCTAACCAAAGGGCGCTCCTCATACCCAAGAATGCCTGCTAGTGGCCCCTTGGCTGCTGCAGCAAACAGGCCATTGACCTCTTCAACCGAGGTTTCACGTTTCATTTCGAAAACGCAGTCCGTCAACGATGCATTGAGAACCGGCGCACGCACCGCATGGCCATTGAGTTTTCCCTTGAGTTCGGGATAAATCAATGCGATGGCGGTAGCGCTGCCTGTGGTTGTAGGCGAAAGACTGAGCATGGCACTTCGGGCGCGGCGAAGGTCCTTGTGCGGCGCGTCGACCATCAGGTTGGTGTTGGTGGGATCGTGAATAGTGGTGATTTGGCCGTGTCGAATTCCAATGGCGTCATGCACCACTTTGACCACGGGGGCGAGACAGTTGGTCGTGCAGGATGCCGCCGTGACTATGTGATGCTGGCTTGGGGAGTACAACTGGTGGTTAATGCCAACAACGATATTGAGCACATTGCCAACCTTCACTGGTGCCGCAACGATCACGCGCTTTGCGCCACGGTCAAGGTGCCCTTGCAATGTCTCTGGAGTGAGAAATTTGCCGGTGCACTCAAGAACCACATCCACGCCCAGATCCCCCCAGGGAATGTTGGTAGCAGTGCCGTGGGATGAAAATGACAGCTGTTTGGAGCCGATTCGAATTCGGTCTTCGCCTTCTGCAGCAATTTCTTCGCGCCATCGCCCTTGAACACTGTCAAATGTGACCAAATGCGCCGTGGCAGCAGCGCCGCCTTTGAGTTCATTCAGGTGCACCACCTCCAGCCGATTTCCCGCACGGGGGTCTTCGGGTTGTCGTTCTGCTGCGCCCATGGCGGCACGAAGCGCCAGGCGTCCAATTCGGCCCATTCCATTGATTCCTACTTTCATCACACATTCCTTAATTATTCAAGAATTATTGAATAATTCCATAGGACAATGATTTTTCAATCTGCGTCTCAATAGAACTACCCAAGTCGCCCACAAACGCAACGGTTTTTTAAGCGGTGCGACAAGTATTCCATCTAATTGTGAAGTTAATGTGACGGCTTAACGCAGGATGAAAACCGCCATCCTGTACTTTTGCGAAAAGCGAAGTACCGGATAGCGGATGAGTTTCCTAGATTCATTTGTTGCGGAGTCGAGCCAGCAGCTTTCACCAGTTCCGCATGTTCCTTGATCTCTCTTGTGATCTGTCGCCGAACATCTTCAGACGTGCTGGTCGATACTTCAATGCCACTTTCGAGCATCTTCGGAACCTGGGGGAACATAGGTGAACGCGTTGGACTCATCACACCCAATGCGTGCAGTTTGCCACTTTTGACGTGGGGTACAGCCTCTGGCATGACTGCGAACATGACGCCCACCGTGCCTGCGATCCAACTGGAAATAGCTTAGGGTTTGATCGTCCTCATGCCCAAATTGAGGCTCAATCACCAAGGAGGGAGCGAAGTGATTACGGGTTTGCTTTCAAGGCTTTAATGACTTGATAGAGAGATGATTGTTGGCACTTGCACGCATTGGCTCCATGGAATGCGGAACCCAGGTTCCGGTCATGAGATTGGTGGTGCGAGGTCCTGCCTCGTTCTTTCCCCGAACACGGGGTTCGAACGTTGCTGGGGACTTCTTTGTGGCTGATTTCTTGACCGTCTCTTTTACTTGAGCGGGAATATTCATAGTTAGATTCTTTCAAAAATATGAGGCAATTGCTGAAATCAAACCGGTTGTGCCCCCCTGATTTCTCAATCCTGAATTACTGCTGGTCACCAAGCTAAGGAAATGGTGATTATCAGGACAAACAAAGTATCAAAGTGAACTCAGCTTGAACCCAGAAATATCCGGTTGATTTGGGCTGCCAACCCTTCCAACCGCACCACAAAGTCTCAACCCAAACCCACAACACAACATGGTGTCTGAGGACATAGATAATTTGGTTTCCATGAACAACGCCTATTCGTTTGCCAATGCACGTAAACATGAAGCTACACTAGCAACGGACCCCATCGGTCATCAAACTTCTGCGACGCTGCGCTTCAACCAGCCCCAAGGACCATCAGTTTTGCATTTTTTCAAATGCCACTGATATGCGTGAGTGGCTGGAGCATTCCAAAAAACGCTAGGGCATAGGCTAGAGGGTTGAAATGATATTTTGGAATCTGCGTGTTTTGGTTGTAGACGATGACGCATTGATGCGGACCTATGTCGCAGAAATATTACAGCGTGTAGGAATCCATCAAATTGAAGCAGTCGAAGATGGAAAAAGCGCATTGGTCTCTGCAATCAAATTTCTGCCAGACATCATCCTCACCGACATCCACATGGAACCCATGAGTGGAATCGAGTTTGTCAAACAGCTGAGAGCACTGCCCAATCCTACAGTGGCGCAGATACGGGTCATATTCATGACTGCAGATTCCACGCAGGAGACTTTTGGTGAGGCGTTGCCACTGGGTATCCGGGGATACATGATCAAGCCACCAAAGCTTGAAACCTTGAAGGCAAAGATTGAAATCGCGATGAAACCGTTAACTGGCTGAATGGGGCTTGATCATCCTGTCCGACCTGCTTAACACCTGGTCATTCGGAGTGACCTGGCGTAGGCTCATCCAGAGGAGATACAGGGCGGCATCTCTCAATGGCTTAACTCGAATCTCGTTTCTGGAACGATCCATTCGGATCAATACTCTGATCAAGGTGCGCTTTGATTGTGCGCTTTGATTGCCTCAAACAGTTCAAGTGCAGACTGAACGGCCCCATCCTGATGGTCCACTGTGCAATTGATCTCCGCAAATCTGATGAACTCGTTCCACATTTGATCGGTCTGGTCTCCATAGCCTGCAAAGAATGTCAAAGGAGGGTTGATCAGACTACTTTGCCGCAACAGCTTGGCGATGACCTGCCCGCCTAAGGTCGACCCTTCCAAGTTGTAGAGGCGGCCAAGTATTTGGACATTGATAAAGCAGTAAAGAACAGCCATCGA
>CAJBMJ010000505.1 GCA_903954045.1 uncultured beta proteobacterium
CCATACGGTAGCCATGGGTGGTGGCCTGGAGTTGGCATTGGGCGCGCATTACCGCATTGCAGCCCCTGGCACCAGCATTGCGCTTCCCGAAGTCAAATTGGGTTTGATCCCCGGCGCGGGTGGTACCCAGCGTCTGCCCCGCGCCCTGGGTGTGGAGCCCGCCATGAACATGATGGTGAGCGGCGAAGCAGTCAAAAGCGAAATGCTGGCCATGGTTCCTGGCCAAAAGTTGTTCGACAAAATGGCAGCCTCAGCTGAGTCGCTGGCAGAAGAAGCCATGGCGTTTGCCCGTTCACTAGCAGACGTGCGTCCCTTGCCCCGCGTACGTGACTTGCCTTGCAAGCACCCCTTGGGCGATGCGTACTTCCAGTTTGCCCGCAACATGGTCAAGGGCATGTCCAAGAACTATCCCGCGCCAGCCAAGTGCGTGGACGCGGTGGAAACGGCCACCAAGAAGAAGTTTGATGAAGGCATGGCCTTCGAGCGGGAAATTTTCATCAACCTGATGTGGACTTCCGAGTGCCGCTCGCTGCGCCATTTGTTTGTGGCCGAACGCGCAGCATCAAAAATACCCGATGTGCCCGCAGATACTGCACAACGCGCTATCAACTCCGTAGCAGTTATCGGAGCTGGAACCATGGGTGGCGGCATCGCCATGAACTTCCTCAATGCCGGTATTCCCGTCAAGATGCTGGAGATGAAGCAGGAGGCGCTCGACCGTGGCTTGGCGACCATTCGTAAAAACTACGAAGCGCAAGTCACCAAGAAGAAGCTCAAGCAGGACAAATACGAGCAGCGCATGGCCTTGCTTAGCACCACCCTGAGCTATGACGACCTGAAAGACGCAGACCTGGTTATTGAAGCGGTGTTCGAAGAAATCGGCGTGAAAGAAGCCGTCTTCAAGGAACTCGACCGGGTGATGAAGCCTGGGGCCATTCTGGCGTCCAACACCTCCACACTGGATGTCAACAAGATTGCGTCATTCACCAAACGCCCCGAAGACGTGGTTGGTCTGCACTTCTTTAGCCCGGCTAACGTGATGAAGTTGCTCGAAGTAGTGCGTGGCGAAAAGACCGCTAAAGACGTAATGGCCACCGTCATGACCGTGGCCAAGAAGATCAAGAAGACGGCGGTGGTGTCTGGCGTGTGCGACGGCTTTATTGGCAACCGCATGATCGAGCAATATGGCCGCCAGGGCGGCTTCCTGCTCGACGAAGGTTGCACCCCTGCCCAGGTTGACAAAGCCATGGAGAAGTTTGGCATGGCCATGGGCCCCTTCCGCATGGGCGATTTGGCGGGCAACGACATTGGCTGGGCCATCCGCAAGCGCCGCTACCAGGAAAAGCCTGGCATGAAATACAGCAAAACAGCCGACCTGCTGTGCGAGAAGGGTCGTTTTGGCCAGAAAACCGGCGCGGGCTGGTACGACTACGTGCCGGGCAAACGCGATGCCATCCCCAATGCCGAAGTGGTGGCCATGATTGAGGCGCACCGCAAATCTTTGGGTATTACTCCGCGCAAGATTTCGGACGAAGAGATCGTGCAGCGCCTGGTGTTCAGCCTGGTCAACGAAGCCGCCCACATTTTGGAAGAGGGCATTGCCAACAAGGCCAGCGACATCGACATCGTCTACATCTTTGGCTATGGCTTCCCGGCTTACCGTGGCGGCCCCATGAACTACGCTGACCAGGTGGGCCTGTTCAATGTCGTTCAAGCCATGAACCGTTTTGCGCAGAACCCGCTGGACGATGCTGAGTTCTGGAAGCCAGCACCTCTGATCGCGCGCCTTGTGGCCGAAGGCAAGAGCTTTAACTGAGAACGGGCCATGATCAAAAAAATCGGGCTGACCATTTTGGCGGCCTTGCTGTTCCTGGTGGTGGTGGTGGGTGTGAACACGGCCCGCAAGGGTTCCAGGCAAATTGAGGTTGCGCCAGTAGCGAAATTGCCGGTGGACGAGTCGGCGGTTGCCGGGCGTCTGGGAGAAGCAGTGCGCCTCAAAACCATATCGACCCATGCCGACCCTAAGGCGAACCAGGATCAATTTGAGTCCCTGCACAAACTGCTGCAGCAGCGCTTTCCCAAGGTACAT
The DNA here is from genome assembly GCA_903954045.1 of uncultured beta proteobacterium. Lineage (GTDB taxonomy): Bacteria > Pseudomonadota > Gammaproteobacteria > Burkholderiales > Burkholderiaceae_C > Allorhodoferax. Next base: position 2,090 of record CAJBMJ010000505.1, read on the forward strand.
GCCAACATGCAGGTGGAGACTATCTCGGATTTGTCTTTGCTCTACACATGGAAAGGCAGTAACCCCAAGGCGCAACCGATTCTTTTCCTTTCGCACCAGGACGTGGTCCCCATTGCACCTGGCACAGAGGCCAATTGGGAACAAGCTCCGTTTTCAGGCGTCGTGAAAGATGGCTTTATCTGGGGACGCGGCTCCTGGGACAACAAGGGCAACCTGATGTCACAGCTGGAAGCCGCAGAGAGCCTGCTGGCTGCAGGCTTTCAACCGGAGCGCACCGTGTATTTTTTCCTGGGAGCAGATGAGGAAATCGGTGGTCTGCGTGGCGCAATACCGCTTGCCAAGTTGTTCACGGACAGAAATGTGCGCCTGGAGATGGTTCTGGATGAAGGACTGGTCATCACGGATGGTGTCTTGCCAGGATTGAACAAGCCCGCCGCGTTGATCGGTATCGCCGAAAAAGGTTACTTGTCGGTCGTCATGAAATTCAATACGGCTCCGGGCCATTCTTCGCAACCTCCTGCAAAGGGGACCAGCGCCATCGGCATGATGAGTGCCGCGATCAAGCGATTGGACGATAACCAGCTGCCCGGCGGCATTCGTGGAGTGGCGGGAGAAATGTTTGACACGGTCGCCCCTGAAATGAGTGGTTTTGGGCGTGTTGCTTTGTCCAACCTGTGGCTGTTCGGCCCCGTCGTTCAAAAGCAGTTGGAGGCTGGAGCGGCCACCAACGCCATGATGCGTACAACCACAGCGCCAACGATTGCACAGGCCGGTATCAAGGACAACGTGCTGCCTGGTCTTGCTGAAGCAACGGTCAACTTTCGCATTCTTCCGGGGGATACCGGTGAAAGTGTGATGGCACACGTCCGTAACCAGGTGGAGCAGGTGGTGCCCAAAGAGAAATACGAGCTTTTTGCATTGGGTGATGCCAGCGAGCCCAGCAAAGTGGCTCCAACATCGTCCACCCAATACCGGCTTTTGCAAACCACCATTCGTGAAGTTTTCCCCACAGCTATGGTTGCACCAGGACTCATGATCGGCGCCACCGATTCTCGCCATCTGGGCGAGGTCAGTGACCACATTTTCAAATTCTCTCCCGTGATTGCCAAGCCAGTCGATCTACCCCGATTCCATGGCACCAATGAGCGCCTTGGTGTTGGCAATTACGCCGACGCCATTCGCTTCTACCACCGTCTCATCGGCCAGGCCTCCAAGGCCGCAGCCAACTAAACCAATCTTCCACTGAGGAATCACCATGACCGCAGCCCTAATCGTTTCTACTGCCCGTACCCCTCTGGCCAAGAGCTGGAAAGGGGCTTTCAACATGACCCATGGCGCGACCCTGGGTGGTCACGCGGTGGAGCATGCCGTCCAGCGTGCTGGCATCGAGCCCGCCATGGTGGATGACGTGATCATGGGCTGTGCCAACCCCGAGGGCGCGACCGGTGCCAACATCGCCCGCCAGATTGCATTGCGTGCGGGCTTGCCCATCACCACCTCGGGCATGACTGTGAACCGGTTTTGCTCCTCTGGCCTGCAAACCATTGCCATGGCTTCGCAGCGCATCATTGCCAATGAAGGTGATGTGTATGTAGCCGGTGGTGTGGAATCCATTTCCTGCGTGCAGCAGGAGATGAACACCCACATGCTGGCCGACCCCTGGCTGGCGAAAAACAAACCCGAAATTTACTGGAACATGCTGCAAACCGCTGAGCAAGTGGCCAAGCGCTACAACATCGGTCGCGACGCCATGGACGAGTACGGCGCAGCCAGCCAGCAAAAAGCCACGGCAGCGCTGGAAGCCGGTTTGTTTGCTGCCGAGATTGCCCCGATTACCGTGACCATGGGTGTGGCCGACAAAGTGATGGGCCTGACTACCAAGCAAGTGACTGTGAGCAACGACGAAGGCATTCGCGCGGGCACCACGTTTGACGGCATCCATGGCCTGCGCTCAGCGTTGCCCGGTGGCCTGATTTCGGCGGGCAACGCCAGCCAGTTCTCGGACGGTGGCGGTGCCGTGGTGGTTATGCACGAAAAATTGGTCGAGCAAAAAGGCCTGAAGCCCCTGGGACGTTTCCTGGGCTTTGCCGTGGCGGGTTGTGAGCCCGATGAAATGGGCATTGGCCCGGTATTCGCCATCCCGAAGGTGCTGGCGCGCTTGGGCCTGAAGATCAGCGACATTGATTTGTGGGAACTCAACGAAGCCTTTGCCGTGCAGGTGCTGTACTGCCGCGACAAACTGGGCATTCCCGCCGACCGTCTGAACGTAAACGGTGGCGCTATTGCCGTGGGTCACCCTTATGGTGTTAGCGGCCAGCGCCTCACCGGCCACGCCCTGATTGAAGGCAAGCGCCGTGGCGCCAAGCGCGTGTGCGTGACCATGTGCATTGGTGGTGGCATGGGCGCAGCGGGTATTTTTGAAGTGCTGTAAACAAAAAAAGGCGGGGCTGAAACCCCACCTTTGCTAGCTATTTTGTAGCTTGCCGTGCATATCCTATAAGGGCTGCACGGCATTTTCTTTAAGAAACGGCTGCGTGCTTGACGCCATCCTTGGCACGGTTTTGTTGCCTTTCCTTGTGGCGCACAACCTGACGCTCCAGCTTGGCGACCATCTCGTCGATGGCGACATGCATGTCGGTGTTGGACGCGTCAGCAAACAGGTCTACGCCTTTCATGTGCAATGTGCACTCAGCCTTCCGACCATCGTGCTCTTTGTGTCTTTCCACGGTCAGGATGACTTTGGCATTGAGCAGGTCTTCAAAGTGGGTGGACAGCTTTCCGATTTTTTCAGTGACGTATTCCTTGAGGGCGGGGGTGACTTCAATGTGGTGTCCACTAATCGTTAAATTCATGTTTTTCTCAGTTCAGAAGGAAAAGTTGGCAATTCAGCCGCAGAGGAAATTTCTCTGAGGCTGATTATCTTCAACAAGTGGCAGGTAAAAACGACTTGCTGCAAGTTTCAGTGGTGTGACCGATCGCTTTGTGCGCGCCGGTTTCGGCGGTGGCCAGTGGCTGCCCTCTCTTTGACAACCGGTGGAACAGGCAAAAACTGCTGAACAACAGTGGCGCCATTGCGTTGCGAGGCAAGGTGATAGCCGACGGTGGTGCACCAGTTTTCAAAAAAGTGGGGGGAATTGAGGCTTTCGAGGTGGTTGAACATGATGAGCTCCTGTTTTGAATGTTGAGTCTCACGAATGAATATAGGGTTAACCCTAGACTCTCATGCCTTCATTACCGGGGCAAAACCTGGCCATATCTACGCTTATGGTGCTTGCCTGTCGTCGCCAACCGGACAAGGCCCAGGCGCCGAAATCCAGCGTCTGCGTAACAATCATTCCATGACGCTTCGTACCACCCTAGACTTTCTGCTGCACGATTGGTTAGACACCCAAGCTCTGGCCCAACGAATCCGGTTTACCGACCATTCGCGTGAGACTTTTGACGCCGTGCTGGATACCTGCGAGCGCATCGCCAGGGAAAAGTACGCACCGTTCAACCGCTTGGTGGATGTGGAGGAGCCTCGCACTGAGACAGAGGCGGATGGCAGTCTGCGCGTGTTTTTGCCTGAGGCGACCTTAGAGGCGCATAAGGCCTATGCGGAGTCAGGCATGCTGAGTGCTGCGCAAGACTACGCCATGGGCGGCATGCAGTTGCCTTACAGCCTAGAGGCCGCTGCCAACGCCTTTTTCGCCTGTGCCTCGGTCAGCATCGGGTCTGGCATGCTGACCACGGGCAATGCCAACCTGCTGATGACGCACGGTACGGCCCTGCAAAAAGAGGTGTTTGCCAAAAACGAGTTTTCAGGGCGATGGTCGGGCACCATGTGCCTGAGTGAACCGCAGGCGGGCTCGAGCTTGTCAGATGTAGCCACCCGCGCACTGCCCGATGGCCCGGACTTCGCATCCGATCCACTGGGCCCACGCTACCGCCTCAAGGGCAACAAGATGTGGATTTCCAGCGGCGAGCATGAGCTGACAGAGAACATCATCCATCTGGTGCTGGCCAAAATCCCGGACGAAAGCGGCAAACTCATCCCCGGTACGCGCGGTATTTCCCTGTTCATCGTTCCCAAAAAACTCGTCAATGCAGAGGGCCAACTTACCGGTGCCCGTAACGACGTGGCACTGGCCGGTTTGAACCACAAACTGGGCTGGCGTGGCACCACCAACACCTTGCTGAATTTTGGCGAAGGCCAGTTCCCTGTAGGGCAGGAGGGTCCGTTTGGCAAAGGCGCGGGGGCACTGGGCTACCTGGTGGGCCAACCCGGCAAGGGCCTGCAGTGCATGTTTCACATGATGAACGAAGCCCGCATCGGGGTAGGTATTGCCGCCACCATGCTGGGCATGGCGGGCTATTACGCCTCATTGGAGTACGCCAAAAATCGCCCTCAGGGAAGGCCAATGGGTCCGGCAGGCAAGGACCCGGCACAGCCTCAAACCCGCATCATCGAGCACGCAGACGTAAAACGCATGCTCCTGGCCCAAAAGTCGTACTGCGAAGGTGCGTTGGCCCTGGAGTTGTATTGCGCCCGGCTGGTAGATGAACACCATACTGCTGACGGCCAGGAGGCAGACAACGCTAGGCTGCTGCTGGAAGTGCTGACCCCCATTGCCAAAAGTTGGCCTAGTGAGTGGTGCCTGGAAGCCAATTCGCTGGCCATCCAAATCCACGGTGGCTACGGCTACACGCGCGACTTTCCGGTGGAGCAATACTGGCGTGACAACCGCCTCAACATGATCCATGAGGGTACCCATGGCATTCAGGCCATGGATCTGCTGGGCCGCAAGGTGTTAATGGAGGAGGGTAGGGGCCTGCAACTGCTGGCACAGCGAATGAAGGCTACAGCAGCTAAAGCTGCTGCATTGCCCGAACTGTCGCCGCATGCCGCTGCATTGAGGCAGGCGCTCAAGGATGTGGGCGAGGCCACCCAGCTTGCCTGGTCGACCGGGCAGCCCACTGAAGCACTGGCCAATGCCGTGCCATACATGCAGGCCTTTGGTCACACCGTGTTGGCCTGGATCTGGCTCGACGTTTGCGTCAAGGCCTTGGGCACTGACCCGATGCAGGAACGTGCCGACACAAGGGGTCGCCTGGGCGCTACACAATTCTTCTTTCACTATGAACTGCCAAAAATCGGTGCCTGGCTGGCGGTGGTGAAGTCGCGTGACCTGACTTGCACAAACATGTTGGAAGACGCGTTCTGACGCTTGAACCGCCTGCATTGGCGTGGGCAGAACCAGAGCCCGTCAGGAATTTGCAGGGTATACGGGATTATTGCTCCGGCCCTGTGAAGTTTTAAGCGGCATACCGAACCCGACGGTCCTGGAAGTAGCTCATAACCCGCTCAGGGGTTTTCTCCAGCATCGACATATGCTCGTTGGCAGCTTCG
>CAJBMJ010000506.1 GCA_903954045.1 uncultured beta proteobacterium
CAAGTGGGATGGCATTTCGCCAGCAGTACCGGGGACGTTTACCGAATACTGCAAACCCCTATCTGGCTGGGAGCACAGGGTCAGGGGACCCTGGTGCTCTTCAAAACATTCGATTCCAGCACTTTGCACAGCCTTGTCACCCCCGAAACGCACCTGCATGCCTATGGCTTTGGCAAACTGATTGCCAACTCAGACCCCTTTGTGGCTGCCCACGGGGAACCTGGCAGCGAGGGTTTGCACGACGACAGCGATCCGCCGGTGATCCAGATCAACCTGCAATGGCCAGACAACCGTCCGCTGGCCCCCACTCTGGTGATTCACCGGGAGTTTGTCGACAGCATTTCTCTCACCGAGTTCATGCTGCGCCCGCTGGCAGCCATGGTCATGGTTGCGCTCATGCTGTGGCTGGGCCTGGGGCGGTGGTTGGCGAAATCGGTGCGCCGTATTGAGTGCCTGGAAAACGCCACCCGCCTGTATGCCGAAGCGGGCTCATCCATGGAGGCCTCACGCCTGCTGGCCCCGGCGCACACCACCCATGATGAGATCAACGATGTAGCCGACACGCTGGAAAACATGATGGTGCAGGTGCACGAAAGAGACGCCGAACAGCGCACCTACCTGGAAACCCTGGCCATGCTCGAAGAAGCGGTGCTGGAGCTGGACTGCGACGGCCGCGTACTGCACGCCAGCCCAGGTTGGTACCGACTCACCCGCTGCCCCGATACCGTTCAGGGCACATCCATCACGGAGTTCATCCATCTCGACGACGTAGCCGCCATGCGCAGCCTGTGCGCGGTCTTCAAGAGCAAGGAAAAGTCCCAGGCGCAGCTGCGGCTAAGGCTGCGCAACGACATTGGGGCGGATCAATGGGCAGAGTGCCGCCTGATTGCACAATTTGACGTGGACGGTCAGCTTTCGGGTATCCGGGGTGTGTTGCGCGATATCACCCAGACCTATCTGCATGAGAAACAGATCACGCACATGGCGTTGCATGATGCACTGACCGATCTGCCCAACCGGGTCTTGCTGGAGGACCGCATCAAGATAGCGATCCGAATGGCAAGCCGGGGCGGGAAAAGGGTCGCCATCTGTTTTATTGATCTGGACCATTTCAAGAAAATCAACGACAGCCTGGGTCACAAAGCAGGCGATCAGTTGCTGATTGCGTTTTCCAACACGCTCAAGGGCCAGTTGCGTGCTGGCGACACTCTGTCGCGCTGGGGCGGAGACGAGTTCGTGCTCCTGTTGCCCGAACTGGCCCATGAAGACGATGCCCGCGGCGTGGCCCGCAAGATCGAAATTGCGCAACGCCACCCCATCCGGCTGGAAGATACCGATTACACGGCGACCTTCAGCATGGGTGTAGCCATGTATCCGGATGACGCGTCAGATGTTGAAGGTTTGTTGTCGCACGCGGACCGCGCCATGTTTTATGCCAAAACCCAAGGACGCAACCAGACTTGCTTTTTTGGGGAAATAGCCGACAAGGGCGGTAGCAAGCGCGAGTTGTACGTGCAGAACCGGCTGATTGAAGCGGTGTCTGCCAAAAAAATTACGGCCTGGTTTCAGCCCATCGTCAATGCAGCTAGCGGGGAATGCCAGGTGGTTGAAGTGCTGGCGCGCTGGCACGACAGCGAATTTGGCTGGGTTGGTCCGGCAACCTTCATACCCATAGCCGAGAGCACTGGGGTGATCCGGGAACTGGGGCACCAGATCTGGTTGCAAGCCTTGGGCGCTTTGGTATCCTGGCGAAAGCAGGGTCGGAACTTGAGATTGGCCATCAATGTCTCCAAGCGCCAGCTGTTCTCAGGCCGGTTTTCAGAACAGCTGGTAAGTGACCTGGGCGAGCACGGCCTGAGTCCTGCGGATGTCATCATCGAAGTGACGGAAAGTGTGGCGCTGCTGGACGTGGCCCATGCTTCAGAGCACCTGGAAGAGTTGCACAAAATCGGCTTTCACATTGCCATTGATGACTTTGGCACGGGTTACTCGGCATTGTCACAACTGCACGAGATGTCAGTGGACGAACTCAAGATCGACATCTCCTTTGTGCGCCGCATTCACGAACCCGCTGGCCTTTCCATGGTGCAAGCCATCATCCACCTATCCAGAGCCCTGGGTCTCAAAACCATCGCTGAGGGCGTAGAGGACGAAGCTACGGCAACCCTGCTGACCAGCCTGGGCACAGATTACCTGCAGGGATACTATTTTGCCAAGCCGATGCCCCGCGATGACTTCGACATGTGGCTGGCTGACAGACCCTAGCCGATACCGCACTGCCGGGCAGGGAACGCCCTCTTGAAGTCCAAAAGGGACTTTTGGCAAAACCATCAGCCAAACCTTATTAAGTGTTAAATTTATTTGAATTTTCATTATGAATTGACTTGCCTACAGTCTGGTCCATCGCCACCCAAGTCACATTCAACTGGAGATTCCCCATGGACCAAAGTAATCGTTACGCTGACCTGAGCCTCAAGGAAGAGGACCTGATCAAGGGCGGTCGCCACATTCTGGTGGCCTACAAAATGGCGCCCAAGCCAGGCTACGGCTACCTTGAGGCGGCCGCGCACTTCGCCGCCGAGTCGTCCACCGGCACCAATGTGGAGGTGAGCACCACCGACGACTTCACCCGCGGCGTTGACGCGCTGGTGTACTACATCGACGAAGCCACGGAAGACATGCGCATCGCCTACCCGATCGACCTGTTTGACCGCAACATCACTGACGGCCGCATGATGATCGTGTCGTTCCTGACGCTGGTGATCGGCAACAACCAGGGCATGGGCGACATCAAGCACGCCAAGATTCACGACTTTTACATGCCTGAGCGAGCCATCCAGCTGTTTGACGGCCCGTCCAAAGACATCTCCGACATGTGGCGCATTCTGGGCCGCCCAATCAAGGACGGTGGCTACATTGCCGGCACCATCATCAAGCCCAAACTCGGTCTGCGCCCCGAGCCGTTTGCCGCTGCCGCTTACCAGTTCTGGCTGGGTGGCGACTTCATTAAGAATGACGAACCCCAGGGCAACCAGGTGTTTTGTCCAGCCAAAAAAGTCATGCCCTTGGTGTACGACGCGCTCAAGCGCGCGCAAGACGAGACCGGCCAAGCCAAGCTGTTCTCCGCCAACATCACGGCTGACGACCACTATGAAATGTGCGCCCGCGCCGACTTCATTCTCGAAACTTTTGGCCCGGATGCAGACAAAGTTGCGTTCCTGGTAGATGGTTTTGTCGGCGGCCCCGGCATGATCACCACCGCACGCCGTCAGTACCCCAACCAATACCTCCATTACCACCGCGCTGGTCACGGCATGATCACGTCGCCTTCTGCCAAACGGGGTTACACCGCGTTTGTTTTGGCCAAGATTTCCCGTCTGCAAGGAGCCTCTGGCATCCACGTCGGTACCATGGGCTACGGCAAGATGGAAGGCGAACAGGACGACCGCATGATCGCCTACATGATCGAGCGCGACGAGTGCCAGGGCCCGGTCTACTTCCAGAAGTGGTACGGCATGAAGCCCACCACCCCGATCATCTCCGGCGGCATGAACGCGCTGCGCCTGCCAGGTTTCTTCCAGAACCTGGGCCACGGCAACGTGATCAACACGTCCGGTGGCGGCTCTTATGGCCACATCGACAGCCCCGCTGCCGGTGCAATCTCGCTGCGCCAGTCGTATGAGTGCTGGAAGTCGGGCGCTGACCCGATCGAGTTTGCCAAAGAGCACAAGGAATTTGCCCGTGCGTTTGAATCCTTCCCGGGTGATGCCGACAAGCTGTTCCCAGGCTGGCGCGAGAAGCTTGGCGTGCATAAATAAACCACTTTACAGGTCAACGCAATGGCTGGCGCAACCCACTACCTTGTAAACCGCGAACCGTTTTACAAACCGCAGGCCAATGAGGTGGCTTTGTATGAGGCTGCCTAC
>CAJBMJ010000507.1 GCA_903954045.1 uncultured beta proteobacterium
CGTTGTCAGTGCACCCAAGTTGGCCGTCGTCAGACCCGCCACCTGCGCCGTGGTCAATGCCACGATCTGGCTGGTGGTGAGGGCCGCCAGGTTGGTGGTGCTCATGCCCGCCAACTGGCTGGTCTTCAAAGCCTGAATGTCAGTCGTCTCAATGGCCACGATCTGGGCGGTGGTCAGTGCGCCCAGGTTGGCCGTCGTCAGACCCGCTACCTGCGCTGTGGTCAGCGCCACGACTTGGCTGGTGGTGAGGGCCGCGAGATTGGTGGTACTCATGCCCGCCAGTTGGCTGGTCTTCAAAGCCTGGATGTCGGTGGTCTCAATGGCCCCTACTTGGCCCGTTGTCAGCGCCCCCAGCTGCGTTGTCGTCAGGGCCTGGATCTGTTTTGTCGACAGCGCAACTATGCTAACCGTCGTCAGAGCAGGCATCTGCGTAGTCGAGAAAGAAGTAATGTCGGCAGTCGACAATGTGCCTATCTGGGTCGTAGTCAACCCAGCCACCTGTTCCGTGGTCAAGTACGTTATAAATGAAGTCATATTCTTACTCCTAAAGACCCAATGGGACGACCGCGTACGCAACCATCAAGTCAATCAACACAAAACCAAACTTGCGGCCACCGAGTGACACACCATCAAAGCTATTACTGATAAATCCAACAGAAAGATCTATGGACGAAAACCATCCTAATCTCCTTATCGGCAAAATTCCTGAGAACTTGAGCGATTTTTCAAAAAAAATCGGCATCCAACCGGCATCACTTTATTCCACAATAAACTTCAGTAACCATTCTGGAGTGGTGAGAAACCGGTTGTTTTCCTCGGCTCTTGCCATTTCATTTGGTTCACCATGCCCCCTCACCATTCCTCAGTCCGCCGCATGGCTTGAGCCAACGTTGCTTGTAGCTGCCGCGCCTCGAAGCGATTCAGCCACGGTATTCATTGGGATACCATGACCCCCTCTGACTAACTCTGGGTCCAGACAACGTGACCTTTCAGGAAGAATTCTCCGCGGCAGTGCTGCGCGCCTGGCATGGCCAGCTTGAATTTGCAGAACTGATCAATATAGCCGCCCGGCTTGAGGCAGGGAAGTTTGGTCCACTGTCTGCGGTGTTGTACCAAACCTGGCTGTGCCGCAACACCTCTCCCTATGCCTACGTTGTCCACTTCAACCTGGGGGTCACCCTGTCCAACGAAGGCGACTGGTCCGGGTCTGAGGCTGCTTATCGCCACGCCGTCGAAATTCATTCGGGCTTTGTTCAACCTCGGCTGAATCTGGGTATCTTGTTTGAACGCATGGGTCAACCAGAACGGGCGCTGACCGAGTGGCGCTGGGTTGAACAGCATATTTCTCCCGACTCACCAGAGAACAGGCCTTTCGTCCTGATGGCACTTAATCATCTGGGGCGCGTGCTGGAAGCTAAACAACAGCTTGCCGAAGCGCTGTCGTTTTTGACCCGCAGCCTAGCCATCGAGCCGAATCAACCCGACGTTCTGCACCACTGGATGCATTTACGGCTGAAACAATGCCTGTGGCCGGTGTATGCGCCGCTCCCCGGCATCGGTCTGGAAGCAATGGAGCAGGCCACATCAGCACTAGCCATGATCAACATTTCTGATGATCCGGCACGGCAACTTGAAGCGGCACGCCGTTTTGTCGAGAAAAAGGTTCTGTCCGGGGTTGCTCCGCTTGCCAGCACCAAAGGCTACGGTCACGGCAAGTTGCGCATCGCCTACCTTTCATCAGATTTTGCCCTGCACCCGGTTTCGATGCTGACGGCGGAACTGTTTGAGCTGCACGACCGCAAACAATTCGAGGTATATGGCTACTGCTGGAGCCCGCAAGATGGTTCGACCCTGCGCCAGCGCGTGATTGCCGCCATGGACCACTTTTTCCGGATTGATA
>CAJBMJ010000508.1 GCA_903954045.1 uncultured beta proteobacterium
GCCATGGGCACCATGATTCAGCGCTTCAAGCTTGGCGAGGCACAGTACCGGGGTGAGCGTTTCAAAGACTTTCACCGTGATGTCAAAGGCAACAACGAGTTGCTCAGCCTGACCCGTCCAGACGTCATCAGAGACATCCACGAAGCCTACCTGGCCGCAGGTGCCGACCTGATTGAAACCAACACCTTTGGCGCGACCACGGTGGCCCAGGCCGACTACGACATGGCCGGCCTGGCGGTAGAAATGAACCGGGTATCGGCCCAGTTGGCCCGCGCCGCTTGCGACAAATACAGCACGCCCGATAAACCCCGTTTTGTAGCCGGCGCCTTGGGCCCCACCCCCAAAACGGCGAGCATCAGTCCGGATGTGAACGACCCAGGCGCACGCAACATCACCTTTGAGGAGCTGCGCGCTGCCTATTACGAACAAACCCAGGCGCTGGTCGAAGGCGGTGCAGATGTGCTGCTGTTAGAAACCATTTTTGATACCTTGAATGCCAAGGCAGCCCTGTTTGCGATTGACGAATACTTTGAGGCCAGTGGCGAGCGCCTGCCCATCATCATCAGCGGTACCGTGACTGACGCGTCTGGGCGCATTCTGAGCGGCCAGACGGTGACCGCCTTCTGGCACAGCGTGCGCCACGCCCAGCCCCTGGCCATTGGACTGAACTGCGCGCTGGGCGCTGCCTTGATGCGCCCCTACATTCAGGAACTCGCCCGCGTGGCTCCGGACACCTTTATCAGCTGCTACCCCAACGCCGGCTTGCCCAACCCCATGAGCGAGACAGGCTTCGACGAAACCCCCGACGTCACCAGCCGCCTGGTGCGCGAGTTTGCCGCCGAAGGACTGGTCAACATTGTGGGGGGCTGCTGCGGCACAACGCCAGATCACATCAGCGCTATTGCCAGCGCGGTATCGCCCTTGCCCGCAAGGACGACCCAACGCGAATATTTCTATAAAGAAGTGGCCTGAACTGCGAGGGTAGTACCCGCAAAAGGGCTAGGTCGCTGCATTGAGCTGGGCCAGTTCGTCGCGCATGGCGGCGGTGAGTCCGGCGTACATCTTGAGCTGGCGGCTGTTGTCGCGCAGCATGCGGGCAATGTTGGCAGACAGAAGCAGCAGCAAGCGGGCCGCAACCTTGGAGTCGTTCTCGATCATTTCCTGCAGGGCGTCGCGGGTCAGGATCACGCACCAGACGTCGGTGCTGGCGGTGCACGAGGCCGAGCGCGGTTCGTTGTCGACCAGGCCCACCTCACCCAGAATCGAGCCGGGGCCCATCACCCGGATGGTGACCGCCTCTGCGGGGTCGGTACTCACCCGCTCAGCAACCACATCGCCTTCCACCACCAGCACCATAAAGCCGGTGTCTGCGCTGTCCCCTTCGCGGATGAAGGTTGTGTCGGCGGGAAAAAACAGGGGCACCATGTAGCTGGCAACCACCGCCGCCTCGACACCGGACAGGCTCTCCATGGACGCATGCTCCGATAGTAGTCGGGCCACATGCTCCATTCCGGGGCTGCCGTCAGGAGTGGGAAGGTCATCAAAATCCAGGGCTTGTGCGTTCATCGCTTGATCGTAGCGTAGGCGGCTCATTGATATTGTTAGTCATTTGTACTAACATTGTTGTCTCGATTGACTTTCTCAAGGTGTCGCCATGACCGATGTTGCATCGCCAGCTGCCCGTTCTGCCCGCTTGGGCTTACGCGCCACGCCCAACCAGGAAGCTGTGTTGCGCCGCGCTGCAGATGTAGCCCATAAATCGCTCACAGACTTTATTCTCGATAGCGCCTGCTTGGCCGCTGAGCAGACCTTATTGGATCAGCGTCTTTTCATGGTGTCGGGTAGCCAGTACCAGGCCTTGATGGACTTGTTGGACCAGCCAGAGCAAGCGAACCCAGGTCTGCGCGATCTGTTCTCACACAAAGCGCCCTGGCAGGGCGCATGAGCTTGCGAAGCCCGCATCCGCTGGGGCTACAACATCACTTTGAAGACTTTGACTGTGGCAAGCCCTCGCTGAACGAATGGCTCCAACGCCACGCCCGCCAGGCACAGGGCAGCGGGTCTGCCAAGACGTTTGTCGCCACTGAAGACGAGCGGGTGGCGGGCTACTTCAGCCTGACCGTGGGTCAGATTGACACCGTGGATGCACCCCAGCGCGTGCGACAAGGCATGGGGGCTTACCCGGTGCCCGTGGTGATTTTGGCGCGGCTGGCGGTGTCTGTGCAAGATCAGGGGCGGGGCATAGGCTACGGCCTGCTTCAGGATGCAATCCGCCGCACACTGCTGATCGCAGACCAGGCGGGCATTCGCGCCATGCTGACGCACCCTCTTGACGACGAGGCAGCCAGGTTTTACTTGCGCTTTGGTTTTGTCTCTTCGCCGCTGCGCGAGCAGCAGTTGCTGCTGCTTCTGAAAGATGCACGCCGCTGGTGCGCATGATTCGGCGCCCCGGGATGGGTTGGATACGTGCACTATGACGACGCTTTCCCGTTAAAATCTGCCTTCGCCCAAGGAGCGTTGCAGCAAACCACGCGGTTTGCCAGGCTTGGGCGGCATAAGGCCACCGCAACGACGCTCACCTGAAACATCCTTACAGGTGAGTTGCATGTCCCAGAGTTCTACCGTCCAACCCATGATGCTGTCCGGCCTGGAGCCGATCACCATCGACGAACGCAGTCTTTTTGTCAACATTGGTGAGCGCACCAACGTCACCGGCTCCAAGGCATTTGCCCGCATGATTCTGAACGGCGAGTTCGAGCAGGCGCTGGCCGTGGCGCGCCAGCAGGTGGAAAACGGAGCCCAGATCATCGACATCAATATGGATGAGGCCATGCTCGACAGCCAGGCCGCCATGGTGCGATTTCTTAATTTGATAGCGTCCGAGCCCGACATTTCGCGCGTTCCCATCATGATCGACAGTTCCAAATGGAGCGTGATCGAGGCGGGCTTACGCTGCGTGCAGGGCAAAGCCGTGGTTAACTCCATCAGCATGAAGGAGGGTTTGGATGAGTTCAAGCGCCAGGCCCGGCTGTTGCGCCGCTATGGAGCGGCCGCCGTCGTCATGGCCTTTGACGAGAAGGGCCAGGCCGATACCTACCAGCGCAAGATCGAAATTTGCGAACGTGCCTACCGACTATTGGTAGATGAAGTGGGTTTTCCGGCGGAAGACATCATTTTTGACCCCAACATCTTCGCCGTTGCCACCGGCATCGAGGAGCACAACAACTATGCGGTCGACTTTATCGAGGCCACCCGCTGGATCAAGCAGAACCTACCCGGTGCCAAGGTCAGCGGCGGCGTGAGCAACGTGTCTTTCAGTTTCCGGGGCAACGACCCGGTGCGCGAAGCCATCCACACCGTTTTTCTGTACCACGCCATTGCCGCGGGCATGGACATGGGCATCGTCAACGCCGGCATGGTGGGCGTGTATGACGACCTGGAGCCCACGCTGCGCGAGCGCGTGGAAGATGTGGTGCTCAACCGCAGGCCGGATGCCGGTGAACGGCTGGTCGAAATTGCCGAAACCGCCAAGAGCGGTGCCAAAGACGAAAGCAAGAAGCTGGAGTGGCGCGGTACGGCGGATGCGCCTGCCACCGTGGGGCAACGCCTGAGCCACGCGCTGGTGCATGGCATTACCGACTTCATCACAGTAGATACCGAAGAGGCTTACCAGGCAATTTTGGCCAAGGGTGGCCGTCCCCTGCATGTGATTGAAGGCCCGCTGATGGACGGCATGAACGTGGTGGGCGACCTGTTCGGTCAGGGCAAGATGTTCCTGCCCCAGGTGGTGAAAAGCGCCCGGGTGATGAAACAGGCCGTGGCCCACCTCATTCCCTATATAGAAGAGGAAAAGCGCCTCGACGAGGCCGCAGGGCGGGATGTACGCAGCAAGGGCAAGATCGTGATTGCCACCGTCAAGGGCGATGTGCACGACATCGGCAAGAACATCGTCACCGTGGTTTTGCAGTGCAATAACTTTGACGTAGTCAACATGGGCGTGATGGTGCCTTGCCACGAGATACTGGCACGTGCCAAGCTCGAAGGCGCGGACATCATTGGCCTCTCAGGCCTGATCACCCCCAGCTTGGAGGAAATGCAGTACGTGGCGGGTGAGATGCAGAAAGACGACTATTTCCGCATCAAAAAAATCCCGCTGCTCATTGGAGGAGCCACCACCAGCCGGGTGCATACGGCGGTCAAGATTTCGCCGCATTACGAAGGTCCGGTGGTGTATGTGCCCGACGCTTCACGCAGCGTGAGCGTGGCGCAGAGCCTGCTCGGCGACAGTGCGGCCAAGTACATTGCCGAGCTGAGCACCGACTACGACAAGGTGCGCCAGCAGCATGCCAATAAAAAGCAAACACCGCTGTGGCCCCTGGCCAAGGCCCGTGCCAACAAAACGCCTGTCGACTGGTCTGCCCACCAGCCCACCACGCCCAAATTCATTGGCCGACGGGTGTTCAAGAATTTTGACCTGGCCGAACTGGCCAAATACATTGAC
Organism: uncultured beta proteobacterium; assembly: GCA_903954045.1. GTDB lineage: Bacteria > Pseudomonadota > Gammaproteobacteria > Burkholderiales > Burkholderiaceae_C > Allorhodoferax. The sequence goes on from CAJBMJ010000508.1 coordinate 4,502, forward strand.
TGGGGCCCTTTCTTCCAGACCTGGGACCTGGCCGGACCTTTCCCCGCTATTCTGAAAGACGAAGTGGTGGGCACCGAGGCCGTGCGGGTGTATGCAGACGGACAGCGCATGCTCAAACGCCTGATCGAAGGCCGCTGGCTCACAGCCAACGCGGTGGTGGCCCTGTACCCGGCCAACAGCGTGAACGATGACGACATCGAGTTCTACACCGATGAATCTCGCACTGAGGTGGCCATGACCTGGTACGGACTGCGCCAGCAGACCGAGAAGCAAGATGACCGTCCCAGCCGCGGCCTGGCCGACTTTGTGGCACCCAAGCGGGATGCGGCAGGCAAGCCCACTGGTTTGAAAGACTATGCAGGCATTTTTGCGGTGACGGCAGGCCTGGGCGTAGACAAGAAGGAAAAGTACTTTCTCGACGACCACGATGACTACTCCGCCATCATGCTCAAGGCGCTGGCCGATCGCTTGGCCGAGGCCTTTGCCGAGTGCCTGCACCACCGGGTGCGTACCGACCTGTGGGGTTACGCCCCACAAGAGAGCCTGGGCGCAGAAGACCTGATTGCCGAAAAATACCAGGGCATTCGCCCGGCCCCCGGCTACCCGGCCTGCCCCGACCACAGCGCCAAACAGGCCATGTTCGAGCTTTTGCAGTGCAGTGAGATCGATATGGGCCTGACCGAGAGCCTGGCCATGACACCGGCGGCCAGCGTGAGCGGCTTCTATATAGGGCACCCCGACGCTACCTATTTCAACGTGGGCAAGATCGGGGAGGACCAGGTGCAGGACCTGGCCAGCCGCCGAAAGCTGAAACCGGCTGAGCTGGAGCGGCTGCTGGCGCCCAATTTGTAGCCTTTGTCTTTACGCACCGTTACAAATTTCGCGGCGTTTCGGGCAAGGGTTTGTGTTCCCACGGGGTGGTTCGCGCGTTATAGCCTGGTCAATACAAGGAAAAGCATGACAGATACTTTGATAGCGCCCGGTCAGGTGACCGGTGCTGCCCCCAACCGCATGCTCTGGGCCGCAGTTGGCTTGCTCGGTGCCACCACAGTGGCGCTGGGCGCAGCGTTGTGGAACAAGCAGCCAACTGCTCCGAGCGAACCCATTGTCGTGGCTCAGGCGCAAGTTCAGCCACCAGCCGTGTCCGCTAGTGCTGTGGCTGCACCCGCACCTCCCGTGGAAGAAATAGTCGCTTCCACGCCAAAAAAGCCTGCAGCGCCCGCCAAATCTGCATCGGAAGCTATGAAAAACGTAGTGATTCCGGTGCCCAAAGTGCCGTTCAAGGAGGTACCAGCCCCGGTACAGGTCACACCTGCTCCCGCTGCTGCTGCACCAGCGACGGCTCCTAAGCCTGTCATTGTGGAATCTTCCCAGCCAACGGTTGCACCTGCACCTGCACCTGCACCAGTTGCCGTTGCGGTCCCCGTGTGTGCCAATTGCGGCACGGTCGAGTCGGTCACTCCATTTCAGCGTGAGGCGGATGCCAGTGGGGTTGGTGCCGCTGCCGGTGCCGTGATCGGTGGCGTTCTGGGCAATCAGGTGGGTGGCGGCAACGGCAAAACGTTGGCCACCATTTTGGGAGCCGTCGGCGGTGGCTGGGCCGGCAACACCGTTGAAAAGAAGATGAAGCAGGTGACCCACTACCGGGTGCAAGTCCGCATGGAAGATGGCAGTTTGCGCACCGTGGAGCAAAGCGCCGCTATCGGTGTGGGTGAGCGTGTGACGGTAGACGGCGCTACGCTGCGCCCGGCCGCGCCGATTCCTACGTCCATGACCGGTGGATTGCGCAGCGCGGTTTGACAATTGGGCCTCTATCGGGCCCGCACCTTTCTTGTCACTCCCAGCGTGCTATCATTTTTGCGAATCCGCAAAAGGAAATAGCACATGAACATGGCAACAGCGGCGCCCACAGCGCCCGAAGGGCCGCGCCCAGCACCAGGGCGCCCGGAAAAGCTGCGCTTAGGTGATGTGCTGGTTCAGCAAAAGCTGATTTCACAGGAGCAGCTGCAACAAACGCTGGAGCTGCAGCGCACCACCGGCAAGAAGATGGGCCGCTTGCTCATTGAGACCGGCATCATCACCGAAGAGCTGTTGGCCAACGGGCTGGCGCGACAGCTGCGCATACCCTTTGTCAATCTCAAGACGTTTCCCTTCCGGGCTGACGTTATCAAGCTGCTGCCGGAATCCACCGCGCGGCGTTTCAAGGCCCTGGCGCTGGAAGACAAGGGCGACATGTTGCTGGTGGCCTTGGGCGACCCGCTGGACCTGTTTGCCTTTGACGAACTGACCCGCATTCTTAAGCGCAACATCGGCATTGCCGCAGTGCCGGAGAGCCAGCTGGCTGCTGCGTTTGACCGCCTGTACCGCCGCACCGAAGAAATCAGCGGCCTGGCCAAGGCGCTCGAAAAAGACCTGGGCGACGCGGTGGACTTCGGAGAACTCACCGCCACGGTGGGTACCGAAGGCGCACCTGTAGTGCGGCTGCTGCAGTCCGTCTTCGAAGACGCCATGCAAGTGGGCGCATCGGATGTGCATATTGAGCCTCAGGAAACCAGCCTGCAAATCCGGGTTCGGGTTGACGGTGTGTTGCAAACCCAGATGCAGGCGGACAAACGCATTGGCGGCGCGCTGTCCCAGCGCCTCAAGCTGATGGCCGGGCTCGATATCTCGGAAAAACGCCTGCCACAAGACGGGCGTTTCAGTGTTCGCCTTAAGGACAACACTATCGATGTGCGTCTGTCCACCCTGCCTACAAATTACGGCGAATCGGCGGTCATGCGCTTGCTCATTCAAGGCTCGGGTATGCGCCGGCTCGACAGCATCGGTATGCCAGCCGAGATGCTGGCGCGTTTTCGGGATGTGCTGGGCCGCACCTCGGGCATGGTGCTGGTGACTGGCCCCACGGGGTCGGGCAAAACCACCACGCTTTACGCTGCGCTGGCCGAGATCAATGCCGCTGAACTCAAGGTCATCACGGTGGAAGACCCGGTCGAATACCGCTTGCCCGGGCTCACCCAGGTGCAGGTGAACGACAAGATTGAGCTGACATTTGCCAAGGTGCTCCGCTCGTGTTTGCGCCAGGACCCGGACGTCATTTTGGTGGGCGAGATGCGCGACACCGAAACCGCAGAAATTGGCCTGCGCGCCGCCATCACAGGCCATCTGGTGCTCTCAACTTTGCATACGCGCGACGCTATCAGCACACCATTTCGTTTGCTGGACATGGGTGTGCCATCGTTCATGGTCTCTACCTCCTTGCAAGGCGTGATTGCCCAGCGGCTGGTGCGACTGAACTGCAAGGAGTGCAATGCACCGCAGCAGGCTTCAGCACAGGAAAGTACCTGGTTGGAGAACATGGGTGCGGCCAATGAGGGAATCAAGGCCAAGCGCGGCATGGGTTGCTCGGCCTGCAATGGCACCGGGTACCACGGCCGTCAGGGTGTGTACGAGCTGCTGGAGATGGACGCCACCTTGACCCAGGCTGCCTCACAGGCCGACCCTGCTGCCTTCATGCGCCTTGCGCGTGAGCGCATGAAGGGAAAGACCATGGCCCACCATGCCCTTGATCTGGTACGCCAGGGGCGCACTACCCTGGCCGAGGCCATGCGCATCGGTTTTGAGCTTGACTCAGAGGCTGCGGAATAGCGTCTATGCCTACATACGCCTGGCGTGGCCGCAACAATCGCGGAGAGCTTGTCTCCGGTGAGCTCGATGCCATGTCCGAGAGCGGCGTGGCCGACCAGCTGATGGCCACCGGCGTTTCACCGGTGCAGATCACACTGGCGGCGGCTCCCAAAGAGGCCAAGGGCGACAGCTGGCTGGCCCGTATGAACCGCAAACCCATCGTGGTGGAGGATCTGCTGATCTTTTCGCGTCAGATGTACACCCTCAACAAGGCCGGAGTCCCGATTCTGCGGGCTTTTGCAGGTTTGCAGGCGTCTGCTGACAAGCCTGCCATGGTCGATTTGTTCAAGGACATTCGCTCCAGCCTGGACCAGGGGCGGGAGCTGTCTGCGGCGCTGGCGCGGCATTCTGAGCTGTTTGGCGGTTTTTACATTGCCATGGTCCGGGTTGGCGAGATGACCGGACGGCTCACCGAAGTGTTTTTGCGTCTGAACGAGCACATGGAGTTCGAGCGCGACGTGCGGGAGCGCATCAAGCAGGCCATGCGCTACCCCGTCTTTGTGATGATCGCCATGGCAGTAGCGGTGGTGATTCTGAATATTTTTGTGATTCCGGTGTTTGCAAAAGTATTTGCCGGGTTCAACGCCCAGTTGCCCCTGATTACCCGGGGTTTGCTGGGTTTTTCAGCATGGATGCTGGCCTGGTGGCCACTGTTGATCGCCCTGACGGTTGGAACTGCGGTGATGGTGCGCAGCTACGTGCGCACCACTGCGGGCCGATACCGATGGGACTCGCTCAAGCTCAGGCTGCCCATCATTGGCGACATTGTGCTCAAGGCCACCTTGGCGCGGTTTGCTCGCAGTTTTGCTTTGTCCAGCCAGAGCGGGGTCCCGCTGGTACAGGCGCTCACGGTGGTGGCGCAGACGGTGGACAACGCCTACATCGGCAGCCGCATTGAGCAAATGCGTGACGGTATTGAGCGTGGCGAGAGCATTTCGCGCTGTGCTGCAGCCACCGGCGTGTTCACACCGGTGGTGCTTCAGATGATCAACGTGGGCGAGGAAACCGGCGAACTCGACAACCTGTTGTTCGAAATCGCCATCATGTACGAGCGCGACACCGACTACGCCATCAAAGGCTTGTCCGCTGCTATCGAGCCGATATTGCTGGCCATCATTGGTGCGCTGGTGCTGCTTCTGGCACTAGGTGTATTCCTGCCTTTGTGGAATATGGGCCAGGCTGCCATGGGGAAGGGCGGGGCCTAGGTATGAAACTCAAGAGTCGCACCCTGTTTGAGTGGGGCATGGTTCTGCTGATCATTCTGGTGATCATGGGTGTCTTTGGCTCCAAGATGCGGCTGATGCAGGGCCAAATCGAGCTGGCCACCTTCAAATCCACCCTGGGCTCCTTGCGCACAGCCTTTGTGCTGGAACATTTACTTATTGCGGTCAGTTCAGATGAAAAAGGTGCGCCGCCCCTGCAGCGCAATCCGTTCTTGCTGCTGGGCCAGCGCCCCACCAATTACGCGGGAAGCCTGGACAAGGTCAAGCTCGAATCGGTGGCGCCGGGAAACTGGGTGTTTGATCCCATGAGCAACAGCGTCGGCTATGTGTTGATGAACGCGCAGTTTCTGGAAACTCCGGCCAACACCACGGCGGTTTGGTTTCGGGTCAGCGGTCTTCCACGTCCGCAGCAAATGACGGCAATTGAAAACTACACCTGGCTGGGGGAGGTGCTGCAATGAGCAATGCGAGGGGCCTTTTTCCGGTAAACCACGCAAATAAGCAACGCACAATGGGACTAAAGGCCATGGCGAGGTGTAGAAATCGATGTTGTTGCCCTAGAATTTGCAGCAACGCTTGAAAGTCTTTTTTTCAAACTTCCGAATAGGTAGACAAAATGAAACAAAACCAACGTGGTTTTACATTGATTGAACTGGTCATGGTTATCGTGATTCTGGGTGTTCTGGCCGCTGTGGCGTTGCCCCGGTTTGTGGATTTGAGCTCGGATGCCAAGACCGCGGCCATTCAGGGTGCAGCGGGAGCGCTGTCGTCTTCCGCTGCCATCAACTATGCCGCTTTTCAGGTCAACAGCACTAATGCCAATGTTGTGCGACTTAGCGCTGCTGCTGCTGGTGCCACATTGGCCGCAAAGATGGCTAGTTGGGATACCAAGTTCTCCATTTCTACAGATTTGGCATGCGCAACAAACTCTGCCGGTTCCACGGGTTTGGTTACGTTGTCTTACTCCGGCGGCGCGGCAGCCAACACAGCTACTGCCACCATTATTTGCACTGGTTGAGTGTCGCCGGGAGGTAACGCTGCCTGCTAAGTGCGGGTGCGTTGCCAGATAAGCTCTGGGAGACGGTTTTGGGTAAAGTCACCGATGCATCTGTCGCGCTAGCCGAGGCGTTCTTTCGTTCAATCCCGGCCAATCAGAAGAAAAAAATGAGTGAGGGTGAATGGGAAAATTCACTTAAGCGATTCCACCGTGAAGCCTTGGAAATCCGCAAGCGGTATGGACTGGGCTTTCTTTCCCGGGCTCTGGCCACCTACCAATTCCAGAAACGCTTATTTGCAGCAGGTTTTGACGCCGATATCGTGCGCAAAGTGGTTTTCTCTTTGGTGCTCAACGCCTTCGTATCCAAAGCATGAAGTTTTTTGGGTCTTGGTTGGGTCGCCTTTCCCAAATCTGGTTGAGCCGATTTCAAAAGCGCTACGGTCTCAGCAGCAATCCAAATCCAAGGTCTGATCCAGACGCGAGAGTTCTACTGCATGTGGCTTGCGGTGGAGCCAGCATTGCCCATATCCCATTGCAAGGGTTTCAAAACCAAGTGTGGCACGAACTGCGGCTTGATGCTGACACGTCTGTCCATCCCGACGTTGTTGGCAGCATGGTCGACATGTCCTCTGTAGCAGACGGCTTCGCGGATGCACTCTTTTCGTCGCACGGCATTGAGCACCTGTACTGGCACGATGTGCCGCTGGCTCTGGCCGAATTTCGTCGCACCCTCAAAGACAGCGGTTTTGCCATCATCACTTGCCCCGATGTGCAGGCTGCTGCAGAGATGATTGCGCAAGACCGCATGTTTGACGTTGCCTACCAGTCTGATGCTGGGCCTATCACCCCGTTTGACATTCTTTACAGCTACCGTCCTTTCGTAATGGCTAATCCGCAGTGGATGTCGCACCATTGTGGTTTCACGATGAGCACCCTGATAGCGGCGCTCAAGGAAGCTGGCTTTGCATCGGTCTACGGTATGCGCCGCATCGGCGGGTTTGATCTGTGGGTGCTGGCTAGCAAGGCCCTTCGTACGCCTGAAGACATGCAACTGCTGGCCGCGGACTTTCTGCCTGCGCCCTAGTGAGTTGCCATGCCTGTGAATCGCATCTCCCGTTGGGTCACCCGTTGGCTGGACCGCAGGGGTTTGGGTGCTGTGGCCGATACCTTGGACCAGGCCGCTGCCGCCGAAGGCAGTGTGGACGCACTCCATGACATGGCCCGTCGCGCCATTGCGCGTGGTGAACCGGGCATGGCCTTGGCAAGGCTGCAAGACGCACTGGCTCTGGCGCCAACAGACGCTTCTTTGTTGTGTAGCCAGGGAGCCGCTTACCGAAACAATGGCGAGTTTGCGTTGGCCCGACGCTCTTACGAACAGGCGCTGGTACTCAAGCCCGACTACCTGCAAGTCTTAAGCAACCTGGGTGAATGGTGCTTGGCTAAGGGGCTGAACGAGGAGGCTCTGGAATGGCTCGACAAGGCTATTGCCATTTCCCCCCACTTTTTTGAAGCCCGCGTCAACAAGACAGCGGCGCTGTTTGAACTTTCCCGCTTTGAAGATGCCCGCGCCTTAGCGCAGCAACTGGTGGATGAAGAGCCCACGCGTCCCGAGGCCCACCTAAACCAGGGCAACCTGCTGGTGCACACTGGTAAAAGCAAGCTGGGCATTAAGCACTACAAAAAAGCGCTCGAGTTACAACCGGGCTACGCGGAGGCGCATTACAACCTGGCATCGCTGCTGGGCACCAAAGGCGACATTGCCGCCACCATCAGCTACCTAGAGCGCAGGCTCAAAGAGCGTGGTGACAGTGTGCAGAATCTGGCCATGCTTGCCGTAGCGCGCCAGGCGGCAGGTCATCTGGCTCAGTCAGAGGCCTTGTGCAGGCGCATTTTGGAGCGCCAGCCGGACAATGTGACCGCACTGGTCACGTTGGGCTCGTGTTTAAGTATCGGTGGCAATTCGGCATCCGCATCGGCACTCTATGAACAAGTGTTCGAGCATGACCCAAGCCAAGCGGCCATGGGTTCGAACATTCTGTTTGAGCACAACAATATTCACAGTACCAGCCGCTCAAAGCTGTTTGAGATGCACCGGGCTTGGGCCGAGCGTTTTGAGGCTCCGTTGGAGCGGCAGAATGATTTTTCGCAACGCAACCGTGATCCCTGCCGCAAGCTCAAAATTGGCTACGTCTCGGGTGACTTCGTACGCCACCCGGTGGGTTTTTTGTTGCGCGACATCCTGCGCCACCACAACGCCGAGCAGTTTGAGGTGCATTGCTTCTCCATGGCCATTCGGCCCGAAGAGGTGCTACCCGAGTTGCGCGAAGCCGCTGACGCCTGGGAAGACATTTTCTTTCTTACCGACGACGAGCTGGTGGCGCTCATTGAAAAGGCAGAAATTGACATCCTGATAGACCTTTCGGGGCACACCGCCTTCAACCGCTTGCTGGTGTTTGCCCGCAGACCCGCACCAGTGCAGGTGGAGTGGATTGGCTACTTTCATTCCACAGGCATGTCGTCTATTGACTATTTCATCACCGACCCCCACACCACGCCGATCGATAACGGCCAGCTTTTCACAGAAATCCCGGTTTATATGCCGCACACCCGCTTTTGCTACGGCCCGCCGGGCTATGTGCCCGAGGTGGTTTCCGCGCCCTTTGCAAAAAACGGATTCATCACCTTTGGCTCGTTCAACCGCCTGCCCAAGATGACCGATGCGGTGATTTCTGCCTGGAGTCGAATAGTGCTGGGTGTACCTGGTAGTCGCCTGGTGATTAAGTCAGGCGCACTGAGTGAGGACGTGGTGAAAGAACGCCTGTTGGCCCGGTTTTCACAGCATGGGGTTACGCCAGAGCGTCTGGAGCTGCGCGAAGGTTCGCCGCACAACGACATGCTTGGCGAATATGGTGACATCGACCTGGCACTCGACAGTTTTCCTTTTAACGGCGGCATGACCTCGCTCGAAGCACTTTGGATGGGCGTGCCGGTGGTGACCGTAGCGGGAGACACTGTGGTCTCGCGCCAAACCGTCTCAGCCTTGGCCAACCTGGGGCTGGAAGATGAGCTGGCTTTTGACAGTGTGGAAGCCTATGTGCAGGGTGCGGTTACCCTGGCCGCCAACCCCGCTCGCCTGTGCGAGCTGCGCGCGGAGTTGCGCGCGCGCATGGCGGCCAGCCCTTTGCGCGACGACACCCGGTTTACGCAGGATCTGGAACGTTTGCTCAGGAATATGTGGGGTGCCTGGTGTCAAGGCAGAAAGCTGGAGTCTAATTCAGTCGCAGCGCCGGTGTAGTCCATACATGACGCTATAAGAAGTGAAGTGAATCGGCAATTGGAAAATGCAGATTCGCCCGGAAATACAGAGACCAGGAAAGTCATTCCATGATCCGGCAGTTCGACTTTAGTAATTCTCCCGGCTGTAAATCAGCGGCGACTTATAAATCCCGAACGTTGCGAGGGCGGTCGGATCAGGTCCAAGCCAAGGCAGACTTGCGGCGGTGGCGGCCGATGGTGTAGCTGTGAGGCAGGTGGTGCCTGACGCTGTACTTCCTACATTCAACTGCATGGCCACGCTGCCAGAGACTGAGGGAGATGGTTTAGACAAGTTAACCGAGAGCTTGCCAGCGTTCAAGGTCTGGCTGCCTGTGGGGCTCATCTGCGTGTTGCATGCCGCGAGTGCTCCTTTGTAGGGCCCCATCATGATGCTGGACATAGGAAAAGTCGTACAGGAGTCCAGCAAGTTAGTCGACCAGGCGGTACCCGACCAAAACTGCGCTTCCAGCGGGATGGTTAGCGGAAGTCTTTCAGATCCGTAGATGTTTTTCATGCGCAATCGACCGCTGCGAATGGCTGCGGTGGCCTTCACCGATGTGCCGGTACCGCCATCACTATCGACCGCACCCATGGTGATGGTGCTGGGCTGGGTGGGGTTATTGTTGAAGGCAAATGTTGCCAGCGGGTGATTCGCGTCTGAGTTGTTCAGAATGGCGCTGCCGGCGCTGAAAGCAACTGCCGGCAGCGTGCTCAGGCCGCCGACGGAAATGGTGCCTGCGCCAGTGGTATCGGTCAGCGTGACAGGTTTGGCAAAACTGAAAGTCGGCGTGGTCGAACCCTGGTAGTTGAGCAGCGCGCTGGAGCCACCTGCGGCTTTTGCGGTCACAGTGACGCTGGGGAAGGGCTGCATGTTGTAAGTGAAGTTACCGCTGGTGCACCCCACAGCGTTGATTGTGGTGTCCAGATGGTCTGCATAAAAGCGCCCCACATTGCCCGTGGTAGTGCCGACAACGTCGGATGTCCCCAAGTAGGCACCCGACTTCAGTCGTGGAGTGAGTTTGAGTATTCCCACCTCCGGCCAGCTCAGGGTGGCGGTGCCCGCACCGTTGACAAAACTGAAGTCTGTTACTGTGACCAGTGCCGGGTTGTTAGTCAGGCCCAGTCCGGGTGCCAGTGCGCTGTTGAAGATGACACCTTCCGGCGTTGAAAGCGACTCACTGCCGAAGTTCTTGGTTACCGCAGGTGTTGCGCAGTTGTTGCGGGCCTCTACCGTGACTTTGAACGGGGCGCCCGCAGCAACAAATTTGCTGCCACCGGCATCGGCCGCCGCGGGATTGGAAAGTACCGCGGACTGGTCGGTGATGCTGGTTACAGCAAAACTGGCTGGACGAACAATGAACGCGGCACTCCCCGTGACGGACGTTGCGGCTGAGTCACGGACCTGCAGGTTCATCTTGCCGACATCAACATATTTGACCCGAACCTTGGCAGTTCCGGTGCCATCAAAATTGACGGGAACCACCGCTGGATTGCTGGCACTGCTTGGCGTGGTGGTGGCCAAATTGGTGGAAGTCGCCCAGGCGTCCTTGCTCAGCGTTACCACACGGCTGGAATCGGCTGTGGTGGCGGGGTCGACGTGGCTGTACCAGAACTGCAGGTTCTTTGACTGGTTGGCATACCCGCCACTACATGCCTTGATCAGGATGTCGCCCGAGTCGTCACATGCCTGCTGCGAAGCAGAAGGGAAGGTGATGCCCAGGCCGGCAGCAGCGGCTGTAACCGACAAGGTGCAGGGCGTTGCGGTAGAGGTTCCAGGCAGTACACACGCTGACGCATAGCTTGCTGGGTTGATGAGAGCCGGCCAGATGGCTTTTGTGGTGTCAATGTCCAGCGTTACGTTTCCGGTGGTGGAACGCGCCAGTTGCAAAGTCCCGGAGCCGCCAACGAGTTTGACCGTGTCACCGCCTACCCATCCCGTGGGCTTGAGTGTCAACTGAACATCGCCACCGGTAAAGGGAGTGCAGGTGGGTTCTGGCACGGTGCAGGCCGTTACCTTGATGGTAGCGGGCTGACAGGTATTCATGCTGCCAGGATTTTCGAAGCGGAAATGGTCAATGGACGGTGTAGCCGCCACCAGTTTGGTGGCACAAACACTCAGGTTGTCAATCTCGTGGAAGTTGTGCGAACCGCCGGTGCCAGCCGAGAACGAAAACCAGAAATTGGACGGTATAGCGGGGGGGGGTATGGACGTAAAGATGGTGGAAAGTCTGGCCATTACGTTGAAAAATGGAATGTGTGCGGTGTAGGTGCTGCCGCCATCGGTGCTGCGTTCCACCTGCACCCATTGCTCGCCGGGAACGCGTGAATCAATATTGATCCGGTACAGATAGCCTGGGCCGAGCGTGGAACTGCTGGCGCTAAAGCCGACTACCGGAGACAAGGTGGAAGTTCCGGCGAGATACGGATTTTTGGAACCAGCGTTGCTGGCGGGGCTGGTGGTGTAAAAGCTATTGTCCGGGCCGCGTACCGCAATCGAATTTCTCGTCCGTCCTGGACCCTGGTAACCACCGATGCTGCCAGAAAAATTTCCGAATTCGTCCAGCCCGACCCCCAGCCATGCACCGGCAAAACCTGAGTAGCCCAGGGAGCCTCCAATAGCACCCGCAACCGGCGGTACCGTGGCATCCGAAAACACGGTCACTACACCATCGGCGCCGGTTCCGCCATAGGCATAGTGGTTGTAGGTTACGACCACGTTGTTGCCCCCTGCTGGGAAATAGCGCTGCAACACAGCCAGTGTGGCCTGATTGCCCTGGGCACTGGTCATGCGAAGCCGGCTGCTGCTGGCGATATTCGGGGTATAGGCGTTCGTACCCTTGGTGCTGACGACCCAGTCCGCGCCCAGGCTGGCGCGGTCGAAGTTGTCGGTAAAGCAAACTTGAGAAGGTGCGGCCGTCAGTGCAAGGCTTTGCCCGACAAAGTTGCCGCTGCTGCCTGTGGCGGTTCGGGCGCCGGTCAGACCGGCGTTTGCAATGAGTTCATAGGCGAAAGCCAGTTGAACACCCGCCCCGGCCGCAAAGGCATTGGTCTGGCCGCCCGATGGCACTGTCATGCTGTTTTGCGGGCTGATGCTGCTGGCAGTGCCAGTGGTTCCGAAGAAGCCCAGAAACAGGCCGTTTTGGTAACCTGATGCAATTTCGGGCGCCTGCAAAATAGATCCGGAACCGGTTCCGCCGGCACTGGCATTGATAGCCTGGCTGGTATCGACTCCGTTGATGTTGGCCAGGATGACCGCACCTTTCACAGCCTTGGAAAAAGTCCAGGTGTAGCTGGCTGGTGCTGTATTGGAGCGAATGGTCCAGTAAATGTGCTGTCGTATGCCGGTGCCGGTCTGGGCGATCTCCGTGATCTCCGTCCATCCCGTCGGCTTGGTGATGGTTGCTGTTGAATCATCTACGGTGACCTGGGCCACCAGCAGGTCGGCACGTACCGCACCAGCTACGGGGGAAACACTGAGGGAATTGGCCGGGGTGCTACCGGTCGTATTCGAACTGACACCGGTAACGCTGATGGCCGCGCTGGCCTGGCATGACGCCATGACGAGGACGAGATGAATCAACCGCCGTGCAATAGCGGGCACAAGGTCCGCAGGGAAAATCAGCCGCATAGGGCAAAGTATGGCATAGCCTGTGAGTGCCAATGCACTCCTGATCCGCCCGCATCACCGGAAACGGCAGTAGAACCGGCCATCTTGAAATTACACTTAGCCCATGCAACGTGGCTTCACATTGATTGAACTGATTATGGTGATCCTCATGTTGGGGATACTGGCAGTCTTTGTCTCGCCCAAACTTTCCAACCTCAACGATTTCAATGCCCGCGGCTTTCACGACGAATCACTGGCCTTTTTGCGTTTTGCCCAGAAAGCGGCTATTGCCCAGCGCCGCACAGTGTGTGTCACCTTCAGTGCGACGTCTATCAGTTTGCAAATCGCCCCGTTGGCGCCTACAGCGGCAGCGCCCACGCCCAACTGCGGTGGCAGCCCCAAAACCCTCACCGGCCCCAGTGGCACTACGGGCAGCGTGACAGCTGAATCCGGCATCAGTTTTGCCACCACCCCCACTGATTTCAATTTCGATGGCTTGGGGCGACCCATCAATTCCGCTGGGACTGCGCTGTCTACCCAAACCATCCAGGTGACCAATGCCGCTCAGTCCATCGTGGTGGAAGGCATAACCGGCTACGTGCACGAGACGCCATGAAACAAGTGATGCAACGTGGTTTCACGCTGATTGAACTCATTATTTTCATTGTGGTCGTGGGCGCGGGCATGGCTGGAATCATGTCGGTCATGACCACCACGGTGAAATCCAGCGCCGACCCCATGCTGCGCAAGCAAACCATTGCCATTGCAGAATCTCTGCTTAATGAAATTTTGCTCAAGGAATACGCCAACCCGCCCGATGGCTATAGCGGCGCTGACCGGGCCCAGTTTGACGATGTAGACGACTACAACGGCTACGTAACTGCCAGTGGCATTGTGGACATACGTGGTACGGCCACCCCTGGACTGACCTCGTACAACATTAGCCCTGCTGTGGTCGTCGCCACCAGCACCGACCTGACTGGCGTCAGCGCCAAGATGGTCACGGTCTCGGTCACCGGACCCGGCGGCACCCTGACCCTGAGCGGCTACCGGGCCAACTACTGATCATGCATAGCCCCGTCAACTCAAGCGCCGTCCGAGAAGCCCACCATTCAAGCAGGCTTCAGCGCGGTTTCACCATGATCGAACTGGTGATGGTGATTGTGCTCATGGGCATCGTCGGCGGTATGGTGGTAAGTTTCATGAAACCCCCCATCGATGCTTACTTTGCGGTGATCCGGCGTGCTGCGCTGACCGACCAGGCCGACACCGTTGCCCGGCGCGTATCGCGTGACATCCGCACCGCTTTGCCCAACAGTTTGCGCACGCCCAACAGCAACTGCCTTGAATTCATCCCTACTAAAACGGGGGGACGCTACCGGGCCGGCGACCTGACGGCGGACGACGGCACCGCGCTCGACTTCTCGGACACTGATAGTGCTTTCAACATCTTGGGCAGCAACAGTGCCCTGGCCGCAGATCAGAGGATTGCGGTGAACGACCTGATTGCTGTCTACAACCTGGGCATCGTGGACGCCGACGCCTACAACAGTGACAACACCACATCGGTCACTGCCATCGGAGCGGAAACCGGTGCACCCTTGGAGACTCCCCTGACGATCGCCGACAAGAAATTTCTTCTGGAGTCCCCAGGCCGACGCTTTCATGTGATTCCGGCGGCCGAAAAAGTGGTGGCCTATGTGTGTAGCGGCGGCAAGCTGTACCGCACCGCGAGCAGCGTGTTTTATGCTGAGTCCTCAGCCAGCGTTTGTCCCACTAGCGGCCCCGTGCTCGCGCACAAGGTCAGCCACTGTAGTTTTGACTACAGTGGCTCGGACGTGCGACGCAATGCACTGGTCACGCTGGTGCTGCAGTTCACCGACAGCGCCGAGACCGTGAGCCTGCACCAGGATGTACATGTGAACAATACACCATGATCCGTCACGTGCGTCCTAGCAAATCAAATCGCCCGTTTCAGCAAGGCTTCGCTGCAGTGGCAGCTATATTTTTAATAGTGGTTCTGGCGGCCTTGGGCGGCTTTATGGTGTCGATCTCCAACACCCAGCAGCTCACTTCCGGTCAGGATATCGTTGGCCTGCGAGCCTACTGGGCGGCCAAGGCGGGCATAGAGTATGGCGTGGGAACTGTTTTCAGCACTTCGGCCTGCCCTGCATCGCCCGCACTACTCAGCATTGGCGGTTACTCGGTATGCGTGAGTTGCAGCGCCAGTGCGTATACGGAAGGCGGTTCTACGGCCACGATCTACCGGCTTACCTCCGACGCACGTTCGGTAGCGCTGGCCAGTTGCACCGATCTGTCGCCAGTAACAGCGGCGGTCGGCTCCCTAGGCTATACCGAACGCAGCATTTCCGCTGCTTTGGAGCGGATGAGCCCCTAGAAGTTTGGTTGCTTTGTTTGCGTGCCACCCTCGGCATTTTTCAGGTTCTCCTCGCCGGTAATTTACGAGCGGGGAATTTATCGACAGTGAAACGCGCCGACGGGTTTCAGGGTGGAAGTTGCGTACCTTATGGAAATCACCTATGTGCTATCGCAGTTTTTGCCTGATTAGCTACTAAAATGAGAGCAATATGGCTTTGCGTATAGTTCACCACATGCCAACACTACAACCCTTTGGTTTTGTTCCTCGCATGCGAGGGTTTGCCTGACCATGCGCTGGCCTTGGAGCCGCACCAAATCACAGGACCAGCTCGTGGTGTCCTGGTCGAACCAGACCTTGGCTTTCGTGCGTGCCCGGTCTGCGCCAGACGGTTTAGTTGAGGTGTTGGAGCTGAGCGTGGAGCGCATGGGTACCGACAGCATGGAAGCATTTGCCGAGCGCTTGCAGGCCAAGGGCCTGGAGGGAATGGATGCGGTGTTTGTTTTGCGTCCCGAGCAGTGCCAGGTTTTGCAGATTGCCGCGCCTGTCGTTCCACCGGAGGAGTTGCGGGCCGCAGCCCGTTACCAGATTCGTGACATGGTGGATCTGCACATTGATGACATCACGCTGGACGTGGCCTATGTCGGCGACGGCAAGGAGAAAAACGGCGGGCAGTTGTTTGCGGTGGTGGCTGCCAACGCGGTGGTCAAGGAATGCATGGCGCTGGCGGGCACTATGCACTGGGACGTCGATGTGATGGACATCGAGGAAATGGCCCAGCGCAATCTGCAAGCTGCTCTGGCTCAGCGCAACGGCACCTTTGAACGGGCCGAGGCTGTGCTGATGGTGACGGACGAACGCTTGGCCTTGCTGACAGTCAGCGCCAAAGGCGAACTGTATTTCACCCGCCGACTGGAGCTGCCCCAGGGCTTTATGGCCATGGACTGGGGCCAGGAACCGGCGGCCGTGGCCGAGAGTTTCACACCGGTGAGCGAGTACGTGCCAGAGTACAACCCAGACACCTCGGGCTATGGGGGCTACAACCCAGCAACTGTCAGCACGACAACCGATGCCGACCGCCTGCAGCGCTTGGTGGTAGAGGTGCAGCGCTCACTGGATTTGTGGGACCGCACCTGGTCCAACATGCCACTGCTGGGGCTGCGTGTGTGTGCGGGAGACCGCTCCGAAGAGCTTGCCACCTGGCTCGGCCGGGAAACTGGCCAAAGGGTTTCTGCGTTGAACCTGGAAGATTTGTTCTCCGGGCTGCAGGCATCGTTGCCTGCGGATCGCATTTATTGCTCGGCCGTGCTGGGCGCTTTATTGCGCACCTGAATCTTCGACCATGCCCCAGCAAATCAATCTCTGCACTTCGATTCTGCGCCCACAGCGCCAGCGTTTTGGTGCGCGCACCATTCTTCCGGTGTTGGGGGCCACGGTGTTGGTGGTGGGCGCGCTGGCCGTCTCGTGGGTCTGGAGCCTGGAGGGCTCGGCGGTGACCTACCGCCAGACGCTGGACACCCAGGCTGGGGAAATCAAGATTTTGCAAACTGCCATCGAGCGCAGCCGCGCCAATACGGCACCTGTAGACCCGGCACTGATTCAGCAGCTACAGCAGCGCAAGGCCGCAGTGGTGCAACGTGAAAAAGTACTGGAGCAGTTGCAGTTGGGCATGTTTCGTCCCGGCGAGGGCCACTCGGATCGCCTTTTGATGGTGGCGCGCACCGTGCCACAGGCGGTGTGGGTGAATGCTGTCAAGGTGGATGGCACACTGTTTGAAGTGGCAGGTTTCACGCTTGATCCTGAGGTGCTGAATACTTGGGTGGCTCAGCTCGGAATACACCCGCTGATGCGCAACCTGAAACTTTCCTCCGTGCGCGTAGACAGCAGCTCCGTGGCGCAGGCTATTCCCGTAGCCTCGGCTGCAGCAGCTCCTGCCAAAGGGGCCCTGGGGGCTGCAAGTTCGCCGGATACTGCGTCCGCGCACAAGGTATGGTCATTCAGCCTGGTGAGCCGGGAGCCTGGGTCACTGACTGCAGGAGGCAAGCCATGAAGGAGCAGTATGAAAAGCTGATGGACCGGATCGACGCATTGAGCCTGCGGGAACGGGTTTTTTTGAGTATCTCGGTGTTGGCTTGCTTGCTAGGACTGCTTGACGTGCTGTGGCTGTCACCCGTGCAGTCGGCGCACCGCGCCCTGACCCAACGCTTTGGCACCCAGAACACTGAGCTCACCCGCTTGCGTGATGAGTTGCGCATGGCATCGGTTCCGGTAGACCCCAGCAAGGTAGTCAAGGAGGATATTGCCACTGCGGCGCGCCGGCTGGAAGCTCTCAATGCCGAAATCAACACCCTGCTACCGATGGCCCAAGGTGGTCAGGGGCTTGAGGCTGTTCTTGTTCAATTGCTGCGCAAACAAGATGGACTGACCCTGCTGGGACTGAGCACCCTCAAAGCCGAAGCGGCGGGTGCAGGCGCCTCATTGGACGGTCTGACCAAACGGGGTCTGGAATTGCGGGTTTCGGGCGCTTACCCGGAACTGGTGCGCTATCTGCAAACCTTGGAGACGGCGATGCCGAGCCTGCGCTGGGGTGCCATGCAACTCAAGAGTGACAAGCAGCCCACAGAGCTGAGCCTGCAGGTGTACGCGGTGGGGGTGCAGCCATGAGCTTGGGGCTTCTAGTGCGCATGGGCGTACTGACACTGGTGTGTGCCTTGAACCTGGCTGCGCCGCTGCAGGCGCAAACTTTGCGCGACCCAACCCAGCCGCCGCCGGAAGTCATGCAGCCTGCCACACAGGACGGAGGCTCAGGGCCCGCGTCGCCCTTTGCAGAGGATGGCGTGGCGGTGATCGTGCGCGACGGCAAGTCGTACCTGGCCCATGGAACCCGTCTGTACGCAGTGGGCCAGAAAGTGGGTGACTTTCTGGTCGAGCGCATCACCGAAACCGAAGTCTGGTTGCGCAAGGACGGTGACTTGCGCAAGCTTGCCCTGTTCGACTCCATTGAGCGGAAAAGTGCCACGGGTGCAATATCGTGTACAAGTGCAGCATCTCAACCCACTTCGTCCAACCGTTCCAATTCGCCCCAAGCCGCTTCATGCGCAGGCAAATCCCCTTGAGGCTCAGCACCATGCACACCCCTGCAGTGATACCTTTCCACCCCTCGCGCCTGTCAGCCCTGGTTTGCATGGCGCTCGGTTTGCTGGCCCTTGGCGGCTGCGGAACGGACCGCCCTTTGCGCACACCCAGCGTTGCGGCTGCCATTCGTGCCGAGTTGCCCCCGCCCAGCGTGGCGCAAGAGGCGCGTCCTGCGGTCGTTCCTGCCGTGGTTAGCGACGCGCTTGCCGAGCCGGCTGTGCCTGTTGCGGCACCGGCGCCTGAACCCCGCATCGATTTGCTGGTGAATAACGCCAAGGCCCGCGACGTGTTTTTGGCCATCGTTGCCGATACCCGCTACAGCATGCTGATGCACCCGGACGTGGCGGGCACCTTGTCGGTAACGTTGCGCGGTGTGACGGTGCAAGAGGCGCTGGAGTCGATTCGCGATGTGTATGGCTACGACTTCAAGATGGAAGGGCGCCGCATCACGGTGTACGCGCCTAGCTTGCAGACGCGGGTTTTCACATTGAACTATCCCAATTCACAGCGCGGTGGCAGCAGCGAAACCCGTGTGTCCTCAGGCGGTAGCCAGAGCGCTGGTGCGGCTGGCGGTACCCAGACGAACCAGGCCTCTGGTGCTGGAAGTAACGCCATGGAGAGCAGCCGGGTTTCCTCTTCATCCAAGACGGATCTCTGGGTTGAACTCACCACTGCAATCAAGAGCATGATTGGCGCGGGCGAGGGGCGCAGCGTCATTACCAGTCCACAAGCAGGCATCATGGCGGTGCGCGCCATGCCCGATGAGTTGCGCCAGGTGGAAAAATTTCTGAAAGCGGCCCAGGTAGCGGTGGAGCGGCAGGTGATGCTGGAAGCCAAAATTGTGCAAGTGGAGTTGAGCGATGGTTACCAGAGCGGCATCGATTGGTCGGCCCTCAAAAACGGGGGCCGCTTTACCGGGGCCATGGGATCCTTGGGCGGCGGAACCACCAACAATGTGCTGATCAATGGCCAGCGGCCCAATGTGCCTGGTTTCCCCGAAGGGTTGGCATCAGCCATCGGCAATGTGGTGAATTTGCCAGGAGCCGGGGGCGGCTTGTTCGGGCTGGCGCTGGCTACCGACGGTTTCCAGGCC